>DAOWJH010000097.1 GCA_030640495.1 Dehalococcoidia bacterium
ATAAATAATTTCAGGGGGTAGCCAGTGGGTTGTCCCGTTTGTGGAAAGGAGGCTAGAGCCCATATCTACTACTGCGCAAAATGTGCTGTTTATGTGCATGAGAAATGATGGCAGAAACATGTAGCTATGGCTCATAAGGAAAAGAAGTGAAGCTGAAAATATGGTTTTTAGAGACCAGACCGCAGTTCCTGCTTCTCTCCGTGGTGCTGGTATTCCTGGGTACCTGCCTAGCGTGGTATAAAGATGATGCCTTTCATCTTGGTTATGCTCTGTTGGCTTTCGTCGGGCTACTCCTAACTCATATTAGCGTCAATACCCTTAACGACTACTTTGACTATAGAAGTGGCATAGACCTGGAGGTTAAAAGAACTCCTTTTAGTGGAGGCAGTGGCATCCTCCCCTCTGCCCTTCTCAAACCAAGGCAAGTCCTTTGGCTAGGCCTGACCTCTTTCCTGCTAGCCATACCTATAGGTGTCTATTTCGTGGTAGCCAGAGGCTGGCAGCTGTTACCTCTGCTCCTGATAGCTGCGGTATGTATCCTCCTTTATACCCCCGTCATACTCAAGCTGGGATGGCCTGAGTGGGCTCCCGGGGTGGGGTTGGGGGCTTTGCCGGTATTAGGGGCTTACTTTGTTCAGACCACTGCTTACACCCTGCCTGCGGTGGTGGCATCCATACCCTCAGCTATTTTGGTGCATAACCTGCTACTATTAAATGAATTTCCCGATACAGAAGCTGATGAGAAAGCAGGTAGGAAAACTTTGCCCATCACTATGGGAAAGGCAAGGGCAAGCCTCCTCTATTCAATGCTGACCCTGATAGTCTATTTGTGGATAATTGGTGGCGTGGTAGCAAGGCTGATGCCGTTCTTCTGTTTAATAGCCTTATTAACGCTTCCCTTGGCGGTAAAGGCTATTCAGGGTGCCTTGAGACATCAAGAGATAACTAAGCTAGTACCAGCAATGGCTAACAATGTTCTGGTTGTTCTTTTAACTCAATTGCTCTTGGGCATCGGCTATATTCTGGCTGGGATTTGGGGGTAGGGTGATGTCACCTGACCTGGTTTTGCTGCATTCGCCCAGCGTATATGACTTTCGCCAAAAAACGATTCTTTACGGACCGGTTAGTGACCTGATTCCTCCCTCCCCGGTTTTTGAGATGTATCCTGTCGGCTTTACCAGTATTGCTGAATATCTGGAAGGCGCCGGCTATCAAGTGCGCATCGTTAACCTGGCGGTGCGTATGCTAAACGATAGGAAGTTTGATGCTGAGGCAGTGATAAGGCGTCTGAGGTCACCAGTCTTCGGTATTGATTTACACTGGCTGGTGCATGCTCATGGGGCTATTGAGGTAGCTAAGCTGGTGAAGAGATGCCACCCAGAGGCAAAGGTGATATTAGGAGGGTTTTCTGCCTCTTATTACTATCAAGAGCTACTCCAATACCCTGAGATAGACTATGTGCTGAGGGGTGATTCTACTGAAGAGCCCTTTCGCCAGCTAATGGACTGCATAGTAAACAGGAGGCAGCCTGAAGCAGTGCCTAACCTGGTTTGGCGAGATAGCCAGGGTAGGACACGGGAAAATCCTTTCTGTTACATCCCCACTGACCTCAGCAATGTTGGGGTCAGTGGCTACAATAGTGTCATACGCTCGGTTATCAGACACCGTGACCTTGCCAGCCACATTCCCTTTAAGGGCTGGCTTCGCTATCCCATCACTGCTGTGCTGACCTGCCGTGGTTGCACCCAGAATTGTGTTGTCTGTGGAGGCTCCGCTTCAGCCTTCCGCCGCTTTTATAATCGAGAAAAGGCTGGTTTTCGTTCTCCGGAATCGGTGGCTCAAGCTGTGAAGCAGATTGGGCACTTCAGCAGTGGTCCTATTTTCATCCTGGGAGACCTGCGCCAGCCAGGAGATGATTACGCCTCTGAGATTTTGCACTTGCTTAAGAAGGATAGGGTGAAGAATCAGCTCATTTTTGAACTATTCTCGCCTGCCTCAGGGGACTTTCTGCACCAGATGAGCCTATCCTGTCCCAACTTCTGTCTGGAGGTTTCGCCTGAGTCTCATGACGCTGAGGTAAGGAGAGCCGCTGGCAAATACTATTCCAATCAAGCCCTGGAGCAAACTCTTAGCGATGCCCTTGATGTCGGCTGTGGGCGACTGGACGTGTTCTTTATGATTGGGCTGCCGAGGCAGACTCCCCAGTCGGTAACGGATACTGTTGACTACTGCGACTTCTTATTACACAGGTTTAAGGGGGATAAGCGGCTTTCCTTGTTTATTGCTCCCCTATCGCCCTTTCTTGACCCTGGCAGTCTCGGCTTTGAGCAACCGGAGCGCTATGGCTACCGTATCCTGTTTCGGACATTAGAGGAACATCGTCAGGCACTGCTATCGCCAAGCTGGAAGTATTCCCTGAATTATGAGACAGAGTGGATGTCACGCCAGCAGATTGTGGATACTGCTTATGAGGCTATCCTAGGTCTCAACCGCTTGAAGGCAAAATACGGGCTCATCTCTAAACAGATGGCTGAGGCAGGGGAGCAGCGCATTAAAGCAGCTTCAGAGATGATGCATCGCATTGATGATATATTGGCTGGGGGTAATTATCAGGCAGAGTTACCCCATTTGAAAGCAGAGGTAGACAGGATAAATATGTTTCCAGTCAGTGAGAAGACAGAGCTAGAGCTACCGATTGGTCTCATTAAGCTAAAACCCTGGCGCCCTCTCTGGTCTTTGGTGACTGGGCGGTGGTGAGTTGTGTGCTCTTTTGTTTGAGAGGCGGTCAGTCCCGCTTACCCCATAACAATATAGAGCAGGCGAGGGTCACTGCGACCGTAATGGCAGCCGCGATGGTGAAGCTGGTGGAGAAACCAAACTGGTCAATGAGGTAGCCTATTACCGGCGTTAGTAAGCCGGTGCCCTCCAGGTTGCCGAAGTAGTAGATGCCGAGTATCGTTGAGCGATTATGCTCTGAGGTCTGGCCAACAATATACGCTTCTGACACCGGCATGCGGATATACTGAATTATGCCGATAGTAAGGAAGAGGACACCGATACCTAATCCGTAAGGCGCCAGGCCCAATAGGTAGAGGACAGGTCCGGTAATAAGGCATACTGCCAGTACCACCGGCACCCTGCCTAAACGGTCGGAGAGGTATCCACCCAACGGGCTTGCCCAGAGTCCAGCCGAGTAGATGAGGGCCAGAAAGGCGGCGGCTATTTCCTTGCTGACACTGAAGTGGTCGACCATGAACAGTGGGACGAAGGATATTATAGAGAAAATCACTGCCCCGACGAATGTGCTTAGAATCATAAACGCTGTTAAGCGGCGCAAACGGCCTGAAGTGGGTGGTGCCTCGTTATGACTATTGGTTATTCTGTGCTCAGTCCTCTTCGTGGCTGCTCGCCGTCCCATGAGCACATAAAATACGATTCCGAATACCATAGTGGGGACAGCTAGCGTAATGAATGAGCCGCGCCAGCCCCAGGCAGTGGCAATGGCGACACCGATGATGGGGGTCAGGAAGAAGCTGGCGCTGCCACCAATGAGGTGGACGCCCAGTGCTCGGCCCCAGTTCTTGGACTCAACCAATGCCGATATCACCGGTGGAGAGGCTGGGTGGTAGCCACCACCCAGCACCCCCATTAGCCCCAGGAAGATAATCATCAAAATATAGGTTTGTGAAAAGCCGACTAGGAACCCAGCTAGGGCAACGCCGCAGATGCCTATGGCAATTAATAGGCGTGGTCCAATATGGTCGGCGAGCCACCCCGCCGGCAGTTGGCTGGCGCCATATGGTATACTGAATGCTGCGGTCACCACTCCCACCCGAGTGTAATCAAGAGTGAACTCATCACGGATAAATGGCAAAAGGGGTACCTGGAGTGCGGGCAGCAGGTGATGCATGAAGTGTGCCAGCACGAAGAGGGATAGCATCCCGGAAAAAAATGAGCGAAAGCTGAATTTCTTGATGACAGTCTCCTGTTAGTGTAGTTTTATTGGTCTCAACACAAACCTACCCCATTATTGGTAGATTGTTACTGAAAGGCAGAGCAGCGTAAAGCAATCTTTCCTTCAGGGGCAACACAGGGTCTGATGCTCTAATTATTCTAAAACCACGCCGGTGCCATAGGCCAGCACCTCGGCTGCATTCTGCATTATCATTGATGTAGAAAACCTCATACTGACTACGGCATTAGCCTCCTTCTTTTCTGCATCCTCTACCATCCTCTGAATAGCTTCCTCTCTGGCTTCAGCCATCATCTTGGTGTATTCGCTTATCTCACCACCCACTATACCCCTCAACCCAGCCATAATATCCTTGCCCAGATGCCTTGCCCGAATTGTGCTGCCCTTGACCAGCCCTATAGTGTTAATAATTGTCTTTCCCTCTATCTGGTCTGATGTGGTAATAATCACCTCTCAACCTCCTTAAAATCTTCAGTCTTAGCCTTCTTGAGCCTGTCTTTAACAGCCACGCCAATAAGCACTAATACCCCGGCGCCAATAGCACCAACGGCTATTCTGATGAATAGCGGAATGTCACTGTCCATAAAGAAGGCCTTAACACTCCAACCAATTAAAGCCAGTATACCCAGACCAATCAGGATAAAGGCTATATTTTGCCACATTTTTACCTCCGAATAAGCCCTATCATACAAGTATTTAGCAACCCACCCCCTTTATCCCCCTCCCTTTATAAGGGAGGGGAAATGGGTTGTATAAGAGAGGCTTCGCCTCTCTTTGACTCTCCTTTAGTATCTACCCTTTAGAAGGAGAGGGGGAATCGGTTATGTTAGAGAGACTTCATCCCTCTAAAACTCCTTATAAGCATATCTGGAGACTTCGCCTCTCTTTGACTCTCCTTTAGTATCTACCCTTTAGAAGGAGAGGGAGGTATTAAGTTATCGCTTGCGCTTCCATACTGTGCCTTTAGGAGTGTCCTCGAGGGTTATGCCCAGTTCCCCCATAAGACTGTTAAGAGATTCTTCAGATGGAACACTTTTATATGTGACGTCTGTTCTTGCCTTGGTATCTTCTAAAGTGACCCCAAGCTCAGCCAGCTTTTTCCGTATTTCATCAGCCCGTCGCCATTTCTTCTCTTTCCGGCATTTCACGCGCTCTTCAACAATACGTATGACACGGGTGTTAACCGCACCAGGTATGACTGTAGCCTTTGCGCTCAATTTTCCTGAAATTTTAAAAGAAACTTTTCCGTAGATTATTCGTGGTTCTGGAAGCTTTAACCCCAACACCCTGGCCAGTTCCAGCAGCACTTCTTGAGCTGTAGCAACACTATAACCTTCATCACTAAATCGGTTAATGTCTCTGGCTAGGTCAAATAGGGTAGCGATAGCTTGAGGGGTATTAAAATCATCATCCATAGCCTCAATGAACCTGTTTCGGTAAGGCTCAACATCAGCTCTCTCATCAGCTTTCCCGCCTTTACCTTCACCATAAGCTGCTTGGCGTAACCGGTCAGCCCCCCTCTCTGCTGCCTCCAGTGCCTCCTCAGAGTAAGTAAGCGGGCTTCGGTAGTGGGAGCTGAGGACAAAGATATGGATAGCGTCAGGGCTATATTTCCCCAGCGCCTCTTTTATCGTTATCAGGTTGCCCAGGGACTTGCTCATCTTCTCTTCACCAAGCCGCACCAGCCCGTTATGGAGCCAGTATCTAGCGAAGGGCTTGGTGCCGGTAAAGCTCTCCGACTGGGCTATCTCATTCTCATGGTGGGGGAAAATCAGGTCTTGCCCACCACCATGGATGTCAAGGGTGTTGCCCAGATATTTCAGAGCCATAGCGCTGCACTCAATGTGCCAGCCGGGTCTACCCCGACCCCATGGGCTATCCCACGATGGCTCGCCGGGCTTGGCCGCCTTCCACAGGGCAAAATCCATAGGGTGCTCCTTTTCTTTGTCAACTTCCAGGTGTGGCTCGGATATCATAGCCTCCAGACTGCGGTGAGCCAGTTTCCCGTAATCTGGCACATTCCTTACCCTGAAATAGACACTGCCCTGTGCCGAATAGGCATAGCCCTTATCCACCAGCCCCTGTATCACCTCAATAATCTTTGTTATTTCCTCGGTAGCCCTGGGGTAAATATCAGCCCGACCAATATTCAGGGCATCCATATCTTCAAAAAAGTGAGTGATGAACCCCTCTGCCAGCTCATTAGTAGAGATACCAAGTTTACCAGCCCGGTCTATAATCTTATCGTCAATATCAGTAATATTCTGCACATATTTCACCCTGTAGCCGCGAAACTGGAGGTAGTGCTTGATAACATCAAAGATAATGTAGCTCATGGCATGACCTATATGACAATCATCATAGGGTGTAACCCCGCAGACATACATCTTTACCTCATCACCCTGGGGTAAGAACTCCTCTTTCTGCCCTGAAAGGGTATTATATACCTTCATCTTGCTTTAACCGTGGCTAAACTTTTTTCCAGCCTGGCTATTCGCCCCTCCAGCTTTTTCAGCTTCTCGCCTACCGGGTCAGGCAACCTCTCCACGGTGTCAGTATCGGGATTCCTGACTGTCACCACCCGTCCCGGCACGCCAACTACGGTGGCATTAGCTGGCACTGAGGTTACTACCACCGAACCTGCCCCAACTTTGGTGTTATCGCCTATAGTAATAGCTCCGATAAGCTGTGCCCCAACCCCGACCACTACATTGTTGCCCAGGGTAGGGTGCCGCTTTGTCCGCTGGTGGCTGGTGCCGCCCAGGGTTACTCCTTGATATAGGGTAACATTGTCACCAATCTCTGAGGTCTCGCCAATGACCACACCCATACCATGGTCAATAAAAAACCCCTCCCCAATCTTAGCCCCAGGATGGATTTCTATGCCGGTGAGAAATCGGCTAATATGAGATATGAGCCGGGGCAAAACAGGAATATGCCACCGAAACAGGGTATGAGCCAGCCGATGAAACTGCCGGGCATGAAATCCGGGATAAGCTAGCAACACCTCCAGCGTGCTAATAGCTGCTGGGTCATGGTTAAAAACAGCTTTGATATCTTTTCTAATGCTGGTGATAAGCGACATTGAATTAATCTCCTTCCCATGCTGAATTTCCTTGTCTCGTTGCCCCATAGAACTGGGGCGGGAAACAGATACAGTTTAGCATCCTAGGAAGGCAGACTGGTTTATTTATTTGACTTATCACATGTCTAAACATGACTAAACCTACTTTGAAATACCTTCTATCAGGGCTACAACATAGG
>DAOWJH010000100.1 GCA_030640495.1 Dehalococcoidia bacterium
CCGCACTGGGGGTTAACCCTAGTCTATGGTCTCTCTGTTATTACACTAGTTATCAATCCCCCTCTGGAAGCACTAGCCACAATGCTAAACTTCGGACTGCTGTTTATGGTAACCATAGTGCTGCTGGGTGCGTTCAGGCTACCTAAAACGCATCCGGAGGTGTATAAAAGAACAAAATTCAGGTTTGGACGAAAAACCCTTGCCATTACCTCTCTAACCGCGGTAGGTATTAATATTTTCTTCATGATTATCCTGGCAATAGCATTACCAGTAGCGGCTCTGATTTTTGTTAGCGCTGGGGGAATAGGCATCACCATCTACTTTATAAGAAGGGGGCAGCCGCGATTGTCTCCTACAGACCGCTACCCTGAGTCCTGAGGCGAGAGCCGGTTATAACAGAAACCTGTTAATGGCGGCGGCGACACCGCTATGGTCAACATCAAGGGTAATGTAATCGGCTACTGCTTTGACCTCAGGGGGGGCGTTGTTCATAGCAACAGACAGGCCAGCCGAGGCAAAGAGCGAAATGTCATTGGTGCCATCCCCAATTACCATAACCTCAGTCAGGGGTATTCCCATATATGAAGCTAATGCTTCTAGCGCATTTCCCTTAGATACCTCAGGGTCAACTACATTGATAAAATCAACATCGGGATAAGCTGGCGTTTTTGTCCAAGAGAAGCTGAGGTTATCCTTAAATTGGAGGTGGAAGCTATCAGCCTTAGCTCTTTCCTCAGCAGAGCGAACGACGAGTGTCCCTTTGATAATCCTCTCCTTCAGCCAAAGCCGGGTAAAATCCATAATAGTAGGCTGGAGACCGAAGAATTGGCGCCGGATGTCGCTTGTCCATGTTTCCCGCTCGATAAAATAACGGGTTGCCGAATAGAGGTCAATGTTTATTTGATTCAGGTGAACAAAGTCAACAATCTGCCTGACCAAGTGTTTACTGATTGGTTTAACATAGATTTCTTCATCCGTTTCGGTGTTACTGACCAAAGCGCCATCAAAGAACATATGGTAGCCATTCAGCGACAATTGGTTAATAATAGCCAAACAGGCTTGAGGCACCCGCCCGGTAGATAAGGAGACCTTTGTGCCTGAGTGGCAGGCTTTGGCTAAGGCTTCCCTATCCGCGGCTGAGATTTTTCCATCCCTAGCTAATAGTGTGCCATCTATATCTACTAGTAAAAGCTTATATTTCATTACCGGTAACTCTATCCTCTCTTGGATTCTACTTTAGCCTTTGTAGATAGTTACCCAGGGTTAAGGCATTTCTCACGGCGAAGGCTTCAGAATCATTATTGAAATAAATATAGAGTGCTTTCAGGTTAGAGGCTAAATCAGCCAGTCTCTTTACCCAATCAGCCAATTCCTCATCGGAGTAACAACTGAAGTAGAGCCCGGTGCTACCGTGAAACCTAACATAGGCAAAATCTGCTGTGGCTACCAGAGGGCAACTAATAGATGGCATATCAAAGACACAAAGCCCCATATTATACTTACGCAATATATCAAAAACCTTTTCTTCAAGCCAAGACTGGTGGCGGAACTCAAATACGTGCTTCATTCCCTGGGGTAAAGTAGACAGGAATGATTCCAACAAGTCGTCATTACGATGCATATTAGGTGGAAGCTGATAGAGGAGGGGGCCTAATTTCTGGTCCAAGATTTTAGCTCTAGTGATAAACTTGTCTACTGCCTCCTCGGTATTTTTCAATCTTTTAATGTGGGTAATAAAACGGCTCACCTTTACCGCAAAGATAAAATTGGCTGGTGAAGAATCACGCCAGTTAGCAAAGGCAGTCTCTGAGGGCAGATGGTAGAAACTATTGTTGAGTTCAACGGTAGCGAAATGGGTAGCATAAAATTCAAGCCACTTCGCCTTGGTCAATTGCTCAGGATAGAATCTATTCCGCCAGTGCTCATAATGCCAACCTGATGTGCCAATATAGTATGGTAAGGACATTAAACCTGTTCGCCTTTATGGTTAGCCCTGGGCTTAGGTAGACCTTATTTCCTCGCGCATAAATTTAATATATGAGATGGCAAAACATACGGCTGTCAGGGCGATAAGGGTCACCAAATGGGGCCATACAATTAACAGGCTCTGACCTAACGAAAGGGGATTAGGCAACATGCGGGCACTCGGCATAGTCTGAAGTTGAAGCATTTGTCCCATTGTCCTTGCCCCGGGAACAAGGAGAACAACTACTGCTTCCTGAAAGAGGGTAAGTGGGGATATACGCATAACCATAATCTGAACTTCGGCACTCCTGAGCTGTGAGGCTACGCTTTCACCAGCCGGTGCCAAGACATTAGCGATAAGCCCGGCGGTCATACCCATGAAAAAGATGAAAAAAATCCAAACTGCTATTGAAGCTAAAGCTGAAGTAGCTACTCGGCGCAGGACTATAGAGAATAGTATAGCTAACCCCATCCAAAATGCACCGTAAATGGTGCTTGCTGCCAGGAAAGCAATTAGTCGGAGAATCTCCTCTGAAGATGGAGGGACGCCAATCATTCTGAGTCCTACTCCACCTACAAGGATGACTATGCTGGTTAGCAAAATAGCTATAGTAACTACACCGGCTAAGAACTTGCCATTGATAACATCATCTCTATAGATAGGTTGAGATAAAACCCGGCTAAGGGTGCCGCTATTTCTCTCGCTGTTTATGGCGTCAAAGCCAAGGGCTATACCTACGATGGGGATAAAGAATACGATAAAGATAAGGAAGGAAGGCAGTGCTCCACCTGAGGTAGTAAACAGCCTGAGGAAAACAAATTTAGTATCAACTACCTCTGATGTTATATTTTCGGCAGCTATATATATGGCAAACACCCCGGCAAGCAGGACGAGGACGAATAATATTATGAACCGCCACCGGGTGAAATCATCGGCAAACTCTTTCCAGAATACTGTTATCAGCCCCTGCATGTTAAGCCTCACTAAAATATTTCATATATATATCTTCCAAAGCGTAGCTTTGAATTTTCATCTGTACCAGTAAGCCATTATTATCCACGATTGCTTTGGCTATCTGTGGTCTAAGGTCTTCCTGGCAACTAACAAGTAGTAAATCACCGGACCTTTCCACACTGATTACACCTTTAATCTGCTTAATGCAATTAACCAGAGCTGAAGTAGTTTCAGCTAGTTGAACCTCAACCCTAAAGCGACCACCACCAAAAGCGTCTCTTCCCAGCTGGTCCAGTTTACCTTCAACCACCATTCGCCCCTTTATCAGTATTCCGACACAGTTACAGATTTGCTGAACCTGAGGTAACTGGTGTGAGGAAAGGATAACGGTCATCTTTCGCTCCTTTGCTATTCTTGCTATCAGGCCAAGCATTTCCTTCACACCTTCAGGGTCTATCCCGGCGGTAGGCTTGTCCAAAAAGGCAACCTTAGGCATTTTAATAAGTATATCGGCAATTGCCAGGCGCTGCTTCATTCCTCTAGAGAATTCCTGCACTCTCTGGCCAACTAC
>DAOWJH010000095.1 GCA_030640495.1 Dehalococcoidia bacterium
CATTGTGGAAACAACTTCTAAAACCATAGACGCCTTGGCTAGCCTCAACCTACCCTCGGGAGTTGAAATTGATATTAAAATATAGAAAGCTGGGGTAAAGGAGTAAGCTTGGTGGACAGTTTATCCATCCAGGGAATTATTGGTAGAAAACTGGGCATGACCCAGATATTTAGAGACAATGGTGAAGCAGAAGCAGTAACTGCCATTGAGGCTGGCCCATGCGCTGTAACCCAGATTAAAACTGCGACTAAGGATGGGTATAATGCCGTCCAGCTTGGATTCGGGGAAACTAAGCGACTTAACTCCCCTCGGCGAGGGCACCTCAAGGAGCTGGGACAGCTTAAATATCTCCGGGAATTCAGGGTGGACGATGCTGAAGCCGTTAAAGTTGGAGACAAGATTGATGTTAGCCTGTTTAAGGTAGGTGACCTGGTTGATATTACCGGGGTGTCAAAGGGCAAGGGCTTCGCTGGCGTGGTAAAGCGCCATCACTTTGCCGGCGGCCCCAAAACACACGGGCAGTCAGACCGCCATCGTCACGCAGGCTCCATAGGTGCTGGTGCCTCTCCCGGTAGGGTGCTTAAAGGGACACGCATGGCAGGACATATGGGAAATGAGAAGGTAACGGTGCGTCATCTAGAGGTATTTGAAGCCGACCCTGCCCGTAACCTGTTATTGGTTAAGGGGGCAGTATCCGGCGGCAGGAATGGGCTACTCCTGATAAAGAAATCAAGCAGGGGGAAGTAGGGAAGTGCAAGTTCCGGTTTATAGCCTTGCTGGGGAAGTAGTTAAGCATATTGAGATAAGTAATGAAGTTTTTGCCACGCCCTTTAATCAGGCGGTGGTGCACCAGGCAATGGTACGGCAGCGGGCAAATGCTCGTCAGGGAACGGCTAGCACTAAAACCCGTAGCCAGGTTGCTGGCAGTGCCGCTAAGATGTTTCGGCAGAAGCATACCGGCTTGGCTCGGGCTGGCAGCAAAAGGTCACCACTACGCCGCGGCGGTGGTATAACTTTTGGCCCTAAGCCGAGAAGCTATAGGCAGGCAATGCCTAAAAAAATGCGACGGCTAGCCCTGAGGTGTGTCCTATCGGCAAAGGCTGGGGACGGAGAGTTAATGGTTTTGGAGCAACTGAAACTTGATGAGCCTAAGACTAAGGAAATAGTGCGGATTTTAGCTGCACTGGGGGTGGACTCCTCAGCTCTTATCGCTACTGCTGAACCGGAGGAGAATGTGGTTAAATCGGCTCGTAATCTAGCAGGAATTAAGACAATCCCAGCTAATCTACTTAATGTGATTGACCTCCTTTCCTATAAGATGTTACTGATGACTGAGACTGCGGTGCGTAAAGTAGAACAGCTATGGGGCAAAAGTTATCTTGAAGGAGAAAGCAGTGCATCTCTATGAGGTGTTGCGCCGTCCGTTAATAACTGAGAAAAATACCTCCCTTCAACCTCAAGGGAAATACGCCTTTGAAGTAGCCAGGGAGGCTAACAAGTATCAGGTTAAACAGGCGGTGGAAAAAGCATTTAAGGTCAGGGTGTCTGCAGTTAATGTAATGACCGTACCCGGTAAGGAACGAAGGGTGGGGAGACGGGTGGTGATGACTCAGTCTTGGAAAAAGGTGATTGTTACCCTCAAACCAGGGGATAAGATAGAATTCTTTGAAGGCGTTTAACAATAGGAAAGTTTGAAGGGGAAAAATAAGGAGAGTTAAAGAGAGGCGAAGCCTCTTCAAGAACTACAGGGTTTAGCTTGGGTTTATTAGCCCTGATTATCAGAGCAATGGCTGCGAAAAATTAAGGAGATTATATTAAGAAATGGCATTAAAGGTGTATCGTCCAACCTCTCCCGGTAGGCGGGGTATGAGCGGCTCTACCTTTGAAGAAATAACCAAAGGCAAACCGGAGAAATCTCTCCTCCTGCCGCTTAAGAAAAGAGCTGGGCGTAACAATCAGGGCAGAATAACGGTTCGTCATCGCGGTGGAGGGGCGAAACGGAGGCTCCGCGTGCTAGATTTTAAACGGGACAAGATTGGTGTTCCCGGCAGAGTGGCAGCTATTGAATATGACCCCAACCGCTCAGCCCGTATTGCCCTCATTTACTATGCTGATGGGGACAAACGTTACATCCTTGCCCCCTTAGGCATTAGTGTCGGCGATACCATAAAGTCAGGTGGTGATGCCGAAGTAAAGCCAGGCAATACCTTACCCTTAAAGCTAATCCCAAGTGGCACTTTAATCCACAATATTGAGTTGATTAGGGGGAGGGGAGGCCAGCTGGTGCGCAGTGCTGGGGTTGCCGCTCAACTCATGGTAAAAGAGGGTGACTATGCCCTCGTCCGATTACCCTCCAGCGAGATGCGGCGTATCCGCAGCGATTGCTTCGCTACTATCGGCCAGGTGGGGAATGTTGACCATCAGAGTATTAAGCTGGGCAAGGCAGGGCGTAAGCGGTGGCTGGGCTGGCGACCAACGGTGAGGGGCTCAGCTATGAGCCCGCGTGACCACCCTCATGGGGGTGGCGAAGGCAGGTCACCAATAGGCATGCCCGGACCTAAAACACCATGGGGAAAGCCAGCCTTAGGCTATAGAACACGCAAACCAAAGGCTTCAGATAAGATGATTGTTAAACGAAGAGAGAAGTAAATATGTCAAGGTCAACCAAAAAGGGTCCAGCCATTGATGCCAAACTACTGAAGAAGGTGGAGACGCTCAACCAGACTGGTCAGAAGGCAATAATAAAAACTTGGTCACGTTCATCTACCATCCTGCCTCAGATGGTAGGACTTACTATCGGGGTGCACGATGGCAGAAGACATGTGCCTATATTCATCAATGAAAATATGGTGGGGCACAAGTTGGGCGAGTTTGCCTTAACTCGAACCTTCAGGGGCCATACCTCTAGGGTAGAAAAGACTTCTCAGGTAAGAAAGAGAACGTAACAATAAAATGGAAGTAAGGGCAGTAGCTAAGGACACCGGTATATCACCGCGTAAAGTCCGCCCGCTAGTAGATATGGTACGGGGCAAGAAGGTGGATGAGGCGCTAGCTATACTCAGGTTTACGCCTATACCAGCCGCTAAAGTTGTAGCCAAGGTGGTGAAATCAGCGGCAGCTAGTGCTGATAACAATTTCCAGATGTCGCCTTCAGATTTGAAGATTGTTAAAATCTTTGCTGATGAGGCACGAACCCTGAAGAGGTTTCGCCCCCGGGCTCGTGGACGAGCTAGCTCTATCCATAAACGTTCTAGTCATATTACGGTTATTGTTACCGAGCAGGAGGGTTAATGGGACGCAAAGTTCACCCTATGGGCTTTAGAATTGGCATCATACGTGATTGGCAAGCAAGGTGGTATGCTGATAAGCACTATGCAGACTTTTTGCATGCCGACCTGAAGCTTCGGCAGGCTATTCAATCCAAATACAGCGAAGCTGGTATCTCCCTTTTGGAGATTGACCGCCAGGCAAATAAGGTAACGGTAACTATCCATACCTCCCGCCCTGGTATTGTCATCGGCCGGGGAGGCCAGCGGGTTGATGAAATGAGACAGCACCTTGAAAGCCTTGTTGGCAAAGGAATTCAACTGAATATTCAGGAGATTCGGCAGCCTGAGCTTGATGCTTATTTAGTAGCTAGGGTGGTAGCTGAGCAGATGGAACGCCGTATTGCTTACCGCAGGGCGATGAAACAGTCAATGTTTCGCACTATGCAAGCTGGGGCTAAGGGAGTGAAAATCAGTTGTGCCGGCAGGTTAGGCGGCGTTGAAATAGCTCGCCGTGAGACTATGCACCAGGGGCAGGTGCCCTTGCATACACTGCGGGCTGATATTGATTACGGCTTTACTGAGGCGCATACCACCCTGGGTCGGATTGGGGTAAAGGTGTGGATTTATAAGGGTGACATCCTCCCCGAACCTAAGGTGGTGGAGGTTGAGGAGAAGCCTGCCGAACTAATACCCACCAGTCCCGAAGCTAAGGTGGAGGAGGCTGAGGAGAAGCCTGCCGAACTAATACCCACCAGCCCCGAACCTAAGGTGGAGGAGGTTGAGGAGAAGCCTGCCGAAGTAATACCCATCAGCCCCGAACCTGAGGTGGAGGAGGTTGAGGAGAAGCCTGCCGAACTAATACCTACCAGCCCTGAAGTAGAGACTGAGCCAGAGGATAAAAACCCCGAGCCGGCACAGCCTGCCCCCACCCAGCCAGAGGAGAAGGATGTTACAACCCAAGCGAGTGAAATACCGAAAGAGCCATAAAGGACACCGCCGGGGGAAAGCCCAGGCGGGGAATACATTGGTTTTTGGCGATTTTGGCTTACAGGCACTACAGTCTGCCTGGATTACTAGCCGCCAAATTGAAGCGGCACGGCGAACTATTACCCGTTATGTCCGCCGTGGCGGGAATGTGTGGATACGAATTTTTCCTGATAAACCAGTTACCAAAAAACCGGCTGAGACCCGTATGGGTGGCGGTAAAGGCGCCCCAGACCATTGGGTAGCCGTGGTTAAACCGGGGAGAATGCTATTTGAACTGGGTGGCGTCAGCGAGGAGGTGGCTAAAGGGGCAATGCGCCTTGCTGCCTACAAACTGCCTATAGATGTCAGATTTGTGCTCAGAAAAACTACTGTGGCCGTCGATAACAATTCTGTAACCAAGGAGCTGGCTCAAGTTGAAGGTTAAGGAAATTCAAACTCTCAAAACAGAGGAACTGGTAAAGCAACTGGAGGCAAATCATCGCGAGCTTTTTGACCTTCGCTTTCGCTTGTCCACCAGACAGTTGGTAAACCACCGCGAAATTCGGAGAGTTAAAAGGAAGATTGCTAGACTAAAGACCATAATCAGGGAAAGAGAGTTAGGCATAGTGCATCCCGGGAAATCTTAGATTTCCCCAAGAATTCGCTAAGGCAGGTTTTAACCCTATGGAGACGAAGCATAAAACTAGGTTTGGCCGCGTGGTCAGTAATAAGATGGATAAAACTGTGGTTGTCGCTGTGGAAACACCTAAGCGCCATCGGCTATATAAGAAGACAATCAGGAGAGTGGTCAAGTATAAGGCGCACGATGAAAAAAATGAGTGTAAACCAGGAGATACGGTGAGGATTATTGAGACTCGCCCCCTCTCAGGGCAGAAGCGGTGGCGGGTAGCTGAGATAATAACCACGGCGGAAGTAGTGGAGATTCAACCTAAGGAAATAGTCTGAAATTGCTTTTTAGGTTAGGATAACATGATAAAATCTTCTACCAGGCTTAAGGTAGCCGACAATACCGGTGCTCGACAGCTCATGTGCATCAGCCTGTTGGGTAGTACTGGGAAGAAATATGGTCGAGTGGGTGATGTCATAGTGGCTTCAGTCAAACGGGCAACGCCAATGGCAGTGGTCAAGAAGGGAGATGTGGTCAGAGCGGTCATCGTTCGTTGCGCTCAGCCATATCGGCGCCCTGATGGCTCTTATATTAGGTTTGATGAAAATGCGGCTGTGATTCTCACCGATAAAAATAACCCTAAAGGAACCCGAATATTTGGAGCCGTAGCCAGGGAGCTGAGAGAAAAAAACTTTACCAAGATTATATCCCTGGCACCCGAGGTTTTGTGAGGCAGATGGGCGATGAAGATTAGAAAGAATGATACTGTGCTGGTTATCGCCGGTAAGGATAAGGGTAAAAAGGGCAAGGTGCGCTTTGCCTATCCCGAAGATGAACTTCTGCTAGTGGAAGGTGTCAATTTTATCAAAAAGCACGCTAGGGCAACGGGAAGGGTTAGGCAGGCAGGCATAATAGAGCGCGAGGTACCAATTCGTGTGTCAGATGTTATGCTACTGTGCGCTAAGTGTAATCATCCTGCCCGGGTTGGTTTCCGCTTCCTGGAGGACGGCAGGAAGGTTCGGGTCTGTCGCTCTTGCCACGAGGTAATTGATTAAATGTCACGATTAAAGGAAATGTGCAAAAAAGAGGTTACCCCCAGGCTAATGAAGCTTTATGGGTATAAGAACATAATGGAAGTACCACGCTTGGAAAAGATGGTGCTTAACATTGGCTTGGGTGAAGCAATTCAGAATGACAAGGCTCTGGAAGCGGCTGAGAAGGACTTAACTGCTATTTCGGGGCAGCACCCGGTAACTACCCGCGCCAAGAAGTCCATCGCTTCCTTTAGACTGAGGTCAGGAATGCTCATTGGTTTAAAGGTAACTCTGCGCGGAGAGCGCATGTATGACTTCTTTGACAAACTGGTAAATGCTGTCTTACCCCGTATGCGCGAATTCCAGGGGCTTCCCCTGAACTCCTTTGATGGCCGGGGCAACTATACCTTGGGGCTTAAGGAGCAAATTATCTTCCCTGAAATAGATTATGATAAGATAGATAAGCTACGGGGGCTGGAAATATCAATTGTCACTAGCGCCAGAACAGATGAGGAAGGTAAACATCTGCTGGAATTATTAGGCATGCCTTTTACTAAGGATTGAGGTAGGAATGGCAAAAAAATCAAAAATTATAAGCGCGGAGCGCCCTGCCAAATATAAGGTGCAGCAGCATAATCGCTGTTACTTATGTGGCCGACCTCGCGCCTATATCCGTAAGTTTGGCTTGTGTCGTATTTGTTTTCGTAAACTGGCTCTCGCCGGCCAGATTCCCGGCGTGAGAAAATCAAGCTGGTAACTAAATATTATAAAATAACTATGGACTGAGGGGGTAAAGGTGACTGTCTCTGACCCAATATCTGACATGCTAACCCAAATACGTAATGCCATTATGGTGAGGCATGACTCTGTGCTGATACCTGCCTCTAGGGTGAAACTATCTATTGCTAGAATCCTTAAAGGAGAGGGCTTCATTAGCGATTACGAGGTGGTTAGGGGCAAGCCACACCGAATAATTAGGATTCATCTCAAATATGACGATAAAAACCAGCCCATCCTTTCTGGATTGGAGCGAGTAAGTAAGCCCGGACTGAGGGTATATGCTCAGCGGAAAGAAATCCCTCGCCCTTATGGTGGCTTGGGTATTGCTATTGTTTCTACAGCTAAGGGCGTGATGACCGGACAGCAAGCTTGGCGTCGCGGGATTGGCGGTGAACTTTTATGCTATGTGTGGTAACTAAATCTGGGAGATATATATGTCTAGGGTAGGGCGGATGCCTATAACTCTACCACAGGGTGTGGTAGTGGATATTAAAAAGAATGAGGTTACTGTAACCGGACCTAGAGGGGAACTTTGTCACCATTTCGACCCCGCTATGTCTATTACCCTGAACGATAATAGCCTGATAGTATCACGACCCAGCGATAGCAAGATGCATCGTTCCTTACACGGCCTGACCCGCAGCCTTTTAGCTAATGCGGTGCAGGGAGTAACCAGCGGCTTTGAAAAAACCCTTGAAATAGTGGGCGTGGGCTATCGGGTTGATAAAACCGAGGATAAGCTCATAATCCGAGTCGGATACTCACACCCTGTGGAGGTATCCCCCTTGCCAGGTGTATCCCTGGCTGTGGACGGAACAAATCGCATTAAGGTTACCGGGAATAACAAGGAACTGGTTGGCGAGATGGCAGCTAAAATTAGGGCTATTCGCCCCCCTGACGCCTACAAAGGTAAGGGTATTAGATACGCCGGGGAGATGATTCGCCTTAAACCAGGTAAGGCAGGTAAGGCTATAGGCCAGAGGATATAATGACAAAGAATGAGTCAGGGCTAGCTCGTCATAGAAGACATGCCCGAGTCAGAGCCAAGGTGGTAGGGACCACCACCAGACCCCGCTTATGTGTTTTCCGTAGCTTGAACCATATTTATGCTCAGGTTATTGATGACTCACGAGGGCATACTCTAACCTCTGCCTCAACCCTTGACCCCGAAATAAGAGGTCAGGCAGATGGCAAAGTAAAGACGGCTAAGGCTGAGCTCGTCGGCTCTCTGGTAGCTAAGCAAGCCTTGAATGAAGGAATAAGTCAGGTGGTTTTTGACCGTGGTGGATACAAATACCACGGCAGAGTTAAAGCACTGGCTGAGGCAGCTCGGCAGGGGGGACTAAAATTTTAAATCGTGCAAGCTTAAAGGGGGTGGGTTGATAAACTATCTCAAGATAGACCCAACAGAACTGGTATTGACTGACAAGCTACTCTTTATTAATCGTGTGTCTAAGGTGGTGAAAGGGGGAAAACGCCTCAGTTTTAGCGCCTTGGTGGTAACTGGGGATGGTAATGGGCATGTAGGCATCGGCGTAGGTAAGGCTAAGGAAGTGCCATCGGCAATTAGCAAGGCTGGCGCTACGGCTAAAAAGAATTTGATTAAAGTCCCCCTGGCTGGGGTTACTATTCCCCATGAAATAACGGTTAAATTTGGCGCCACCAGAATCTTGCTAAAACCAGCAGCACCAGGCACCGGTATCATTGCCGGGAGTAGTGCCCGAGCTGTCATTGAAGCAGCCGGAATTAAGGATGTCCTGTCTAAATCGCTGGGTAGCTCTAACCGTATTAATATGGCTAAGGCAACTATGCTCGCCCTTAGCCAGCTTAAAGACCGACAACAGGAGTTAGCCAGGCGCAAGCCAGTCCCTGAAGTTGAGGAGACAGTATCTAATGACTGAACTGCGTATCACCTGGGTTAAAAGCGGCATTGGCTACGCTGAGGACCAGAAGAGAACCCTGAAGGCTCTCGGTTTTAGTCGGCTGAATCAGAGTGTTACCCATGGTGACTGTGCCTCAATTCGGGGTATGATTACCAAGGTGAGACATCTAGTCAAAGTGGAGGAAGTAAGCTCATGAGGCAGGATGAACTCTCCCCAGCCCCTGGCTCTAAGAAGAGCAGGAAGCGAGTGGGTCGGGGGGATGGTAGTGGGCATGGCACCTATTCAGGGCGGGGTTGTAAAGGACAAAAATCTCGTTCTGGCTACAGGATGAGCCGCGGCTTTGAAGGCGGGCAACTCCCCCTGATTAGACGCTTACCGCGAAAGCGCGGTTTCACCAATATTTTTAGGATAGAATATAACATTGTTAATCTGGATAAACTTAACCTGTTTGAGGCGGGGAGTGAGGTAACACCAGAAACATTGGTAGCCGCTGGTGTGGTGAAATCCCTACGGCGCCCAATCAAGATTCTGGCTGTGGGTAATATCGCTCACCCCCTTGTAGTAAGAGCCAACAAATTCTCCACTGCTGCTAAAGCCAAGATTGAGGCAGTAGGAGGCAAGGTGGAGGAGGTCGAGTATGCAGCAAAGGCAGGCTAGACCCCGACTTCTTCAGGCAATGGTTGACGCCTTCAGACTGCCCGATTTAAGGCGTCGGATTCTGTTAACCATCGGCATTTTGGTAGTCTTCCGCTTTGTGGCTCATGTGCCCCTCCCCGGGGTCGACCCCGAGGCATTGCAGCTGCTATTTGAGCGCAACGCCATGCTGGGCATGCTTGACATGTTTAGCGGTGGGGCTATGAGATACTTCAGTGTGGCAGCCATGGGAGTCTATCCCTATATTACGGCGTCAATTATTATGATGCTACTGGTGCCCGTTATCCCACGCCTGCAAGCCATCTCCCGGGAGGGGGAGACGGGGAAGAATAAGATTAATCGGATTACCCACTGGCTCACCGTGCCTATGGCAGCCCTCGCCGGCTATGGACAGTTAGTCCTGCTTCAGCGTGAGGGCGCGGTTAGTAGCACTACAGTCCTATCCACCGTAGCCATAGTCCTAGCACTAACCGCCGGCACTATGTTTTGTGTCTGGCTGGGTGAACTCATTACTGAATACGGAATTGGTAACGGTATATCTATAATAATCTTTGGTGGCATCGTCGCTGGCTTACCAGAAATGGTTGGTCGTAGTTTCTTGGCTCAGGCAAACTTCAGCGGTTTAGCCGTTTATATTCTTATTGCCTTAGCCACTACCGTCCTTATCGTTATCTTTACTGAGGCACACCGCCGCATCCCGGTTCAATACGCTCGCAGCGTCTTTCGTGGTGGTCGTATGTATAAACAGTCAGGTTCAACCCATATTCCACTACGGGTAAATACCGCCGGGATGATACCCCTTATCTTTGCCATGTCAATAGTAATCTTCCCTAGCATGGTAGCCAGTTATTTTGCCAACCCGGCTGAACCTAATATAGCTAATTCTATTATGAACCTGTTTGACCCTGGTGCAGCCCTGCCTATGGGCTTATTTTACTGGGGGCTATATTTCCTGCTGGTAGTTGCCTTCGCCTTCTTTTATACTATGGTGGTTTTTCAGCAGCAGGATTTGCCTGGCACCCTCCAGCGGCAGGGAGGATTTATCCCTGGGATTCGACCCGGCCGCCTCACTGCTAACTACCTTAACCAGGTCATTAAGCGCCTTACTTGGGGAGGAGCTTTATTCCTGGCCTTGGTGGCGGTAATGCCCTTCCTTATGCGGGAGATTACCAATGTTCAGGTGATACAGCTATCCAGCATGGGTATGCTTATCGTAGTTGGTGTCGTCTTGGATACTATGAAGCAGCTGGAGGCGCAGCTGGTAATGCGACGCTATGAAGGCTTTATCAAATAGGAGTAAAAGGTGTATATTATTTTTCTGGGGGCTCCCGAAGCCGGCAAGGGAACACAGGCAGCCAACGTAGCTCACCAGCTGAATCTGGTGCATAGTGCTACTGGCGACATGTTTCGGCAGGCAGTAGAGCAGGGAACTGAGCTGGGAATGCAGGTAAAGTCTTATATGGAAAAAGGGGTTCTAGTCCCCGATGAGCTAACAATACACATGGTTCTGGAGCGTATGTCGGCTCCAGATTGCCAACCTGGGGTAATTCTTGATGGCTTCCCCAGGAATATAAAGCAGGCTGAGGCATTAGATGAAGCCCTGGCCAGGCAGGCTAAGGCTATAGATGTGGTGGTATATATCAAGGTCTCTGAAGAGGAGATACTCAGGCGACTCAGTGGGCGTTGGATTTGTCGCCAGTGCCAGACCCCCTATCACTCGCAAAATTCTCCCCCTAGGGTTTGGGGTAAATGTGACCAGTGTGGTGGTGAGCTATACCAGCGCCCTGATGATACTGTTGAAATAATTAAAAAGCGGTTACAGGTATATTTTGCTCAGACGGCTCCCCTTATTAGCTATTATACCCAGGCCGGTAAACTGCTGGAGGTAGATGGAGAGGGGGGTGTGGATGAGGTGGGCAGGAGAGTAATTCTAGCCCTTCGTGGGGTTGTAACTAGATGAGCATAATTATTAAGTCTGACCGGGAGATTGCCGCTATGCGGCGAGCCGGTAGAATTGTGGCTACCATACTGGGAGTGTTGACTGGGCAGGTGAGACCAGGCATGAAAACTGGAGAGTTGGATATTATCACCGCCAGGGAGTTAGACAGGCTGGGAGCTAAGCCCTCATTTAAGGGATATCATGGATTTCCAGCTAACCTCTGTGTCTCAGTAAATAGTGAGGTAGTGCATGGGATTCCTGGAGAGCGGGTTTTAAACGAGGGCGATATAGTATCCCTCGACTTTGGGGCAATTTTTATGGGTTTCCAGGGTGACGCTGCGGTAACGGTAGGTGTCGGAGAGATTAGCCCGCAGGCAAGACAACTTATAGCCACAACTGAGGCTACTCTAAAAGCTGGCATCGCTGCCGCTCATCCCACGGCAAGATTGGGCGATATCTCAGCCGCTATCCAGGATTGTGCTGAGTCAAGAGGCTTTTCCGTAGTGCGTGAGTATGCCGGGCATGGCATTGGCCGAGAAATGCACGAAGAACCACAAATACCTAACTTCGGCCTGCCAGGAACAGGACCACAACTGAAGAAAGGCATGGTCCTTGCCTTGGAACCTATGGTAAATGCTGGTGATTGGCATACCCGGCTTGGCGATGACCACTGGACAGTATATACTGCTGATGGCAGTCTTTCAGCACACTTTGAGCATACCATCGCTATTGCTGATGGGGAACCGGAGGTGCTTACCATTGTATAGGGAAGGAGTCTATGCCTAAAAAAGAGGCTATTGAGGTCGAGGGGACAGTAGTAGAGGCTTTACCTAATGGTATGTTTCGTGTTGAGCTGCCCAACGGGTATAAGGTATTGGCTCACATTTCGGGTAAGATAAGAACCCATTACATCAGAATCTTGCTCGGTGATAAGGTGCTGATAGAACTTTCTCCTTATGACCTGAGTCGAGGTAGGATTACCTATCGGCTAAAATAATGAGGATTTATTATGAAGGTTAAAGCTTCAGTTAAAGTTAGATGTGAAAAATGTAGGATAGTAAAGCGGCGAGGAGTACTCAGGGTTATTTGCCCTAACCCTAGGCATAAGCAGAGGCAGGGTTAACTATCTATTGACTACGGAGGAAATTTATGGCACGTATAGCTGGGGTAGATATACCTAAAAATAAGCAAATTTGGGTTTCACTACAGTATATCTATGGCATCGGTTCTACCTTGAGCCACAGGATTCTAGCTCAGACTGGTATCAATGCTGAGGTTAAAGCCGGCGACCTCACCGAAGAGGAGGTTAATCGCCTCCGCGAGCTTATTGACCGGGAGCATAAGGTTGAGGGAGAGCTTAGAAAAGAGGTTACCTTTAATATCAAGCGCCTCATTGATATCGGTAGCTATCGGGGTATTAGGCATCGTCATAACTTGCCAGCCAGGGGGCAAAGGACACGAACCAATGCCCGTACCAGGCGTGGTTTCCGTAAGACAGTAGCCGGTAGAGGCCAGAGGCGTGGTATGGCTAAGAAGTAATTTAACTTAACATAACATGAAAAACAATTGAAAGCTAATCAGATAGGAATTGTTTCCCGAAAATTAATTTAGGAGATTACAATGCCAAAAAAGCGAACTAAGGTAAGAAGGCGGGAGCGTAAGTCCATTCCTGTGGGGAGAGCTTACATTCAATCTACCTTTAATAATACTATGGTCACGCTCACCGACCCTCAAGGGAATGTTATTGCTTGGGGAAGCTCGGGGACAGCCGGGTTTAAGGGCTCGCGCAAAGGCACTCCCTATGCCGCTCAATTGGCAGCTCATGATGCAGCCCGGAGAGCTATGGAGCACGGCTTACGCCAAATAGAGGTCTATGTTAAAGGCCCCGGTAGTGGGCGTGAGGCAGCTATTCGCTCCCTCCAAAGTTCAGGGCTTTATATTACTGGCATCAGGGATGTAACTCCCATCCCCCATAATGGTTGTCGCCCTCCTAAAAGAAGGCGAGTGTAGAGGACAGAAAAATGGCAAGATATACCGCATCAGTTTGCCGATTATGCCGCCGTAGTGGTGAGAAACTGGGACTCAAAGGTAGTCGGTGTCTTACTGCTAAATGCCCTATAGACAAGCGAGGGAAACCCCAGGGACGGCAGCTTGGTCGGCGTAGGCTTTCCGACCGAGGTCTTCAATTGAGGGAAAAACAGAAAGCCCGCTATACCTATGGAATCCTGGAGAGACAATTTAGACGCTTTTTTGCTCAAGCTGAGAGGCAGTCAGGTATCACCGGCGATAATCTACTAGTGCTGATGGAAAAACGACTTGATAATGTAGTATATCGTTTAGGATTCGCTGACTCCCGCTCTCAAGCTCGTCAACTAGTTCAACATGGGCATATTATGCTCAATGACCACAAGACTGACATACCCTCTTGCCTGGTCAAAGAAGGTGACACCATTAGTTGGAAGCAGAGCAGTACCAAAACTGAGTACTATAAACAACTGATTCAGGACATTGAGGCTAAGTCTGTTTTGAGTTGGTTGAGCTTGGATAGGCAGAACCTTGTTGGTCAGGTTTTATCTCTGCCTACCCCCGAGGATATTGATGCCAAATTTGAGGGGAAGAGTATAGTTGAATACTATTCCCGCTAAATTAACTGATGGGGAGGTAGCATTTTGTCTCGCCTAGCAATACCTGAAATCGAGTGTGTTGAAAGTAGAGATAACTATGGGCGATTCTTAGCCGAGCCCTTGGAAAAAGGATTTGGTGTTACTCTAGGTAATGCCTTGCGACGAGTGCTGCTTGGTTATCTTCCTGGAGCAGCAGTGACCCGAATTAAGATTGATGGGGTTCAACACGAATTCTCTCCTATCCCTTACGTGAAGGAGGACACCATAGAGTTTTTACTCAATGTTAAAGCGTTGAGGTTAAAACCCATTTCCGGTCACCCCGGTAAATTAATACTGGATGTGGAGGGGGAGGGGCAAGTTTGTGCTGCTGACATTAAACCATCGGCTGACTTTGAAATTGCTAACCCTGAACTTTATCTAGTTACCTTAGACTCACCTGAAGCCAGACTCTATGCAGAGTTTGATGTGGAACTGGCTGAGGGCTATAGGGAGGCTGAGTCTAGTGATAGCCTGCCCATCGGGGTGATTCCTGTGGATGCTATCTTGTCTCCAATACGCAAGGTTAATTTTACCACTGAGCCAACTCATGCTGGCCGAGAGACCAACCGTGAGCGGTTGTATCTGGAGGTCTGGACAGACAGCACTATATCACCTGTAGATGCAATTAGCCTTGGTGCTGATATCTTGGTACAGCAGCTATCTCCATTTGTCAATTACGCCAGGATTTCTCAGGCGGAGGTGAAAGAGAAGCCTCTCCGCTTACTTATCCCTGATGAGCAATATAATATGCCTGTGGAGCAACTGGACCTATCAGTGCGCACCATGAATTGCTTACGGCGCGCTGGTATCACTACCGTAGGGGAACTCATAAATAAAGGTGAGAAGGAGTTGCTTTCGCTGCGAAACTTTGGCCAGAAGTCTAAACAGGAGATAGAGGAGCGTCTTAAGGCAATAGGGTTGTCCCTTACTCCTCAGCCTGAAGAGCCGACCCCACGAACTGAAGAGGGGATGGAAGAAGAAGAGTCCGCTCAGCCGGAAAAGGTAACAGATTTACCCGCAGGAGAGATAGGTGAGGAGACTGGAAGCGTGGCTGAGAGCCGGGCAGAGACGGGTGACAGTCAACCTGCGGAATGACAATGGTAATAGGCCATAGAGGGTGTAGACAACATGAGGCATAAAGTAGCTGGTAGTAATAATCTTTTCATAGCCCAAAAGGTCAGTCACCAAGTTACGATACAGCGCCTTCCTATGACTTGTAGTTCTGCCTAATTTTCTGCCAACTACTTTATGCCTCATGTTGTCTACACCCCCTATGGCCTATTACCGTTGTCATTCCGCAGGTTGACTGTCA
>DAOWJH010000114.1 GCA_030640495.1 Dehalococcoidia bacterium
AAAGTGCCAAAGCAATCTCCAACATATCATTACCTCCCAATGTAATAAAATTAAGAGATTGTTTGCTAACCTGTTCCCCTGACCCCCTTACCCTAATTAGGCAAGGGGGAGTGTAGGTAGGAGAGGGGCGCTAGCCCCTCTCTAAAATCCCTTCCCCCCTTTGAAGTAATAGATACTGGAGGAGAGTTGAAGAGAGGCGAAGCCTCTCTTCTAGTATTCTTCCCCCTCCCCTTTAAAGGAGAGTCAAAGGGAGGCGAAGCCTCCCTTATATAACTGATTCCCCTTCCCCTTATCAAGGGGAAGGGGATAAAGGGGATAGGGTTACCTAATAGAAATCTAAAAGGGGGTCAGGTAGATAACTTCGATATAGAAAGTCTTACCTCTTAGTGCTAGAATATGAGAAAGGAAATATTTCTTAACCCTTGAAGGGGAAAATCTCAAAATGCCGACAAATGATGCCGCTGGGCACAGAAAAAGACTGCGGGAGAAATTCATTAAATCGGGACTGGCTGGCTTCCACGACTATGAAGTTATTGAATTACTGCTAACCCTAGGCTCACCCCGTAAGGATTGCAAACAGCAGGCAAAAGAAACCCTTAAAAAATTCAAAACCCTGAGGGGAGTTCTGCAAGCTTCTCCCCGGGAGCTACAGGAACTAGATGGAATTGGACCTCACAGTGCCTTTGGCATCAAACTGGTGCAGGAAGTAGCCAGAGAGCTTCTCAAACAGAAGATTATTGATAAACCGGTTTATAAATCGGCCAAGGAGATTTTTGATTATCTCTACTACTCAATGCGAGACCTCACCAAGGAAGTATTTAAGGTTATTTATTTAAATAGCCAGAACCAGATTATTGATACCACTGACCTCTCTGAAGGAACCATAAATAGTAGTGCTATCTCCCCCCGTGAGGTTATGGAAAATGCCATTAGATACCATGCCGCCTCACTGATTTTTGCCCATAACCACCCTTCAGGCAACCCTGAGCCCAGCCCCAGCGATAAAGACCTGACCAGGGACCTGGTCTATGCCGGAAGTATTATGCGGATTAAGGTCTTAGACCATGTTATAATAGGTGGGAATAAATACTTTAGCTTCGCTGGTGAAGGACTAATTGAAGAATACGAACTGAATTTCTTAAATCTGAAAATAAAGGGGGTGTCCGAGGCTAAGCGAAGGCTATACAGAGCTAAATTATTTGACTCTGAGCTTCACTGGCACCCATAGCTAACAAACGACCTTTTAGGCTAACCTTTTCCCATCATTTTCGTTATAATTATAGTAACTAATTGACAGGGGGATTTTATGAAGAGGTTGTTGCTATTGGTGGCAGTGGTAGCTGTCTGCCTGGTAGCTGGCTGCGCTGGAGGAGTTAAGACCTATACTGATTCAGGGCAGACAATAGGCATTGGCGTTAACCAGGAGTTTGTTATCGCCCTCGGTTCTAATCCTACTACCGGCTATAGCTGGCAGGTAAGTCACGATGAGACCAGGCTGGAACTTGTGGGTGGTGAGAGTACATATAAGCAAGGTAAAGAAGCTGAACAGGGTGTGGTCGGTGCTGGTGGCATTGAATATTTCCGGTTCAAGGCACTGAAAACAGGGGAAACCAAGATAACCCTGGTCTATAAGCGACTGTGGGAAGAAGAGTTTCTAGACCAGAAGGTATTTACAGTTAACATAAAGTAAGCTTCACCTAAATATTGACTGAGGCTTCCAAGTCAAGAAGATGCCTCTTCATCTCCAGCCCCCCACCAAAGCCACCGAGCTTGCCATCAATGTTTAATACCCGATGACAGGGGATAATAATAGGTAGAGGGTTTCTGGACATAGCCTGCCCTACCGCCCGCGCCGCCTTCGGCTTCTTAACCTGCTCAGCCACCCAGCTGTAGCTTCTAGTTTTACCGTAAGGGATTAGCTTGGTTATCTCCCATACCTCACGCTGAAAGGGGGTAGCCCGGGACAGGTCAAGTTCATCAGGGAAGGTCATCCTATGACCGCTAAAGTAAATCCTGAGCCGTTGCATTAAGTCCTCAAACAGATGGGGTGACCGGGTGGCATAATTTACGCTATCACCTAGTAACTGGTGCGCTTCTTGACCTGAGCACTGGGGCAGGGTTATGGACAATAACCCCTTTGCCGAGCCCAATATTCCTATCCAGCCCATATCGGTATCAAATGTGATGTATTTTAGCCCCTCGGTCATAGATTTATGATGTCTGGCTTTAGCTTCTTCCATTGCTCAGCCCAGCTCAGGCTCAATCAGCCCGTAGCTACCATCCCTTCGTCGGTATACCAGATTAACCTTTTCAGTATCAGCGTTAAGGAACAGAAAAAAGTCGTGCCCCAGAAGTTCCATCTGGTCTATAGCTTCGGCCACAGACATTGGCTTGATGGCAAACTGTTTGACCTTGACCACCCGGCTAACAGGCTGTTTCTCCTCGGCTTCCTCGCTGAACCCCCCTCTAGCCAATGAGCTACCCCTCCCCTTCTCATATAGCTTCCCCTTGTAATGCTCAATTTGCCGATTCATAACCTCTGCCACCTTATCAATAGCGGTGAATAGGTCTTGCCCCCGCTCCTCACCCCTGAGTAAGGTGCCGCTGCTATTTATGGTTACCTGCACCACAAAGTGCTGCTGAGGAGACTTTGTCTTTTCTTCAGAAACTTCTACTTTATAGTCTATAATGTCAGATAGATGACGACCGAGCTTACCCAGCTTACGCTCAATATATTTGCGCACTGCCGGCACTAACTTCACATTTTTACCGGTTATCTGTAGCTCCATCTTCTTACTCCGATTAATTCTTAAAAATTTCTCTGGCTAGCACTAGCCCCCACACTGAGGTAGCTCCGGCTATCTTTAATGCTGCAGCGCAGGCATCAAGGGTAGCCCCGGAGGTAGAGACATCATCTGTGAGTAGCACTTGCTTACCCCTTAGCCTGCGGTCACGGCAGGTAAAGGCACCGGCTACATTGTTCCGCCTTTCATCCACAGTCGCTGTTCTGGCTTGAGGAGGAGCATGCCGCTGTCGGATGAGGCAATCATCAACTACAGGCAAGTTGGTAAGTCTGCTTAGCTCCTTGGCTAGCAAGCTGGATTGATTATAGCCCCGCTCCCTTAATCGTTTCTGGTGCAGTGGCACCGGCACTAGAACCTCTCCTGGCATAGGGTTGGTGACGAGGTAATCGTTTAGTAGCTTAGCCAGGGGTTCAACCAGGGCTCTGAGGTTCCTGTATTTTAGCTGATGGATAGCTTGGCGCATTACCCCATCAAATCGGAATGGAGAGCGAATGCCGTCTATCTCTGCCCGCCAGCCAACGCAGCTAGGACAAAGCACACTGTTGGATTGGGGTCTGCCGCACTTGGGGCAAAGTGGGGGCATAATTCGGGGTATCAAGCGGCTGCAGGTAGAACAAATAAAGTCTCCTTCCTTCCCACAGCCTACACACCGTTTCGGGAACAAAAGGTCAACTGCCATCCCCTTAAGCTTAGCTACTTGAGGGAACACATTCATCATAACCTAAAGATAGTGAACCCCTGGATATTTTTAGCGGGAGCGAGAGCTGTGAAGTGCCCCACTCATAATGGGTTCATTAATATAAACATCGCCATTCCTGATTTTTAGGTTAAAACCGCAATCAGGATTGGTGCAAACCCATGCCTTGTATGTAATAGGTGCCCCTTGACTACCAAAATCAGATAGGGGCACTAAGTCTCCGGTCTTGCACTTCTGGCATTTGGGAAAATTAAATTGTTCCACGAGGTCCACCTCCCGACCAAATTTTAATCTTCTGTAGTATACACTAAGCGCTGGCTGTTGACAAGGGCTTATTTAACCCAACTGCGCTAATTCTACTGTAAATAGCACCCTCTCTGGTTAGCTGACTCCTCATCAGGCTAATAGTATCAACCTTAATGGTATAGGCTACCTCAAATCTGGTGCCGGCTATAAGCTCCCCCAATCTTTGTCGCTCATCCAGTGACGCCTGATTACGCAGGCGAGCCAGGGTCAAATGGGGGGTAAACGGGCGTGACTCAGGGGCAAAGCCAAGACGAGCCAGATTAGACTCAATGCGTTGCTGAAGCTGAGCGAGCCTATCTACCTCCCCGCTTATCCCTACCCAAACTACCTGAACTCGCCTCAAATTGGGGAAAGCCCCTAGCTCTTTGACTTCTAGGTGGAAGGGAGATATTCCCTGGACAGCCTCATTCATGGACTTGGTTATTTGGCTAATCTTGTCTACGGCAATGCTGCCCAGGAATTTTAAGGTTAGGTGGATACTATACGGGTTAACCCACTTCACCCCGGGCTGCTTACCCGATTTCAGTTGAGCCTCAAGCTGGTTAAGTCCCAGCTTTAACTCATTAGGTAGCTCAATAGCAATAAAAGAGCGAACCTGTTCCATAACTCAAGCCTTACTTAGTTTTAATGCCCAGCAGCCTTTGGGCATTACCTGATAGAATCAGGCTCCTTGTTTCCTCAGGCAAATCCAGGGAATTAATCTCGCTAAGCAGCCGATTCTGTGTTAGCAGGGGGTAGTCGCTGCCGAAGAGAATCTTGTCACCACCGACAAGCTGAATGACCTGATTATACACCTGAGGACTGTACAGGAAGGGGGAGGCTGCGGTATCAAAATAGACATTATGTAGCGCCTGTTTTACTTCAGGCATTAAAGCATAGAAGGGCAGACCGCCACCCCAATGGGCGCAGACTATGGTTAAATCGGCGAAGCTAGTAATAAAGGGGTAGAGTATATCTGGGGTAACACCCCCCTTGCCCGGATACTCATGACCTACCGGCTCAGAGGCGTGGGTGAGCAGGATTAGCTTATACTTCCTTATAACCTCAATAAATGGCTCCATCACCTGCTCATCCTTGAGGTCAAATAGCTGCATATCTGGTCGCATCTCACCAACCCCCCTTATCCCCCCCTTGGCACAGCGTTCTATCTCAGCTATGGCTGCTGCATAGGAATTTGGCTGAACAGTGCAGAAACCTATCAAACGCTTCGGATAACGGGCTACTGATTCTAAAATGTAGTCGTTGGTTTCAACACACAGCTCGTGAGTAGTCCAGCCGATATTGGTGATAACCGAAATATCAACCTTGTTCTTATCCATATCGGCAATGAGTTCATCAGCAGTGGCGAGCTTAGCCTCTTTCTTGGAGTACAAAATAGCGAAGCAGGAGTCACTATCAATATACTTACTGCGTTTTTTCTTTATCTGGGGCGAAAATACATGGGTGTGAAAATCAATAATCATCATAAATTAACAGAACACTTGAATGATTCCAAACTGGGTATCGGCTTAATCAGCAGGTTCCTGTTCTGCCTTTTCCTCTCCAGCAGGTGCTTCCGCCTCCACTTCTGCTACCACCTCCTCTACCTCCTCTACTACCTCCTCTACCCTCTCCACACGCACCTCACTAACCTTCACCACCATTTGGTCAAGGTCAGTATTAAGAGTAATATTCGGGCTAAGAGTGATGTCCCTGACATAAATTGCCTGCTCCTTCTCCTCCAGTGGGCTCAGGTCAACATTTATTTGGGGCGGGACCTCTCCGGGCAGGCACTCAATACTGAGGCTGGTGACCCCATGAGTTAGGCTACGCCCCTTCTCTTTCAATGCTGGGGCTTCACCAACCAGGATAATAGGAACATCTACCTTTATCTTTCCCCCTTTTTGTACTTGGTATAAGTCTACGTGGAGCAGTTGTCCGCTTATTTCATCCCTTTGGATTTCACGGATGAACACACTTTTTGGTTGCTTGTCGGCTTCAATACTACAACTAAGGAGCCTTGTCATTCCCGCCTGGGCTATAATACGCTGAAGTTCAGCAGTATTACACTGCAGTGATAATGACTCAAGATTGTGTCCAAAAAGGTGAATTGGGGTGATGCCCTGACGGCGTAGAAATCTTGTCTTCTTACCTAGTATGTCTCTTTTGGTAGCTCGTAATTTTAGACCTTCCATTCATCCTCTCCTGTTCTACCTATTTAAGCAGAGATGGATATAAAAAATCAAGTCAGCCTATGTAGACTTATGTCTACGACTGCTGTATAATAATGGCTGGAGGGGTAGTAATGCCACTATCTGAAGGCAAAAATTCATCATCAATAACCTCGGCAGGTAATGTAAAAGCCGAGGTTTTTTCTTCATCAGCATCTATAGAAGAGATGAAGGCGATGGCTAAAAGGCTGCGCCGTCACATCATCACTATGACCGGGAAGGCTGGTAGTGGCCACCCCGGTGGCTCCCTCTCGGCGGTGGAGATTGTTACCGCTCTCTATTTTAAGCGACTGCGGCATAAGCCGTTACACCCCCGGTGGCCAGACAGGGATAGGTTCATCCTGAGCAAGGGGCATGCCGCTCCCTTACTCTACGCTACCCTGGCCGAGTGTGGCTATTTCCCGGTTGATAAGCTAATCACTCTAAGGCAGTTAGATAGTTACCTTCAGGGTCATACCGACCGAACGACTACCCCCGGGGTGGAGATGTCAGCCGGTGCCTTGGGACAGGGGTTATCCTTTGCCATTGGTGTTGCCCTGGCTGGTCGCCTCAACTCACAGAAGTATAGGGTATATGTTCTGCTGGGTGATGGCGAGTGTGATGAGGGGCAGGTGTGGGAGGGGGCTATGGCCGCCGCCCACTTTAAGGTGGATAGTCTGGTGGCTATTGTTGATAATAACGGACAGCAGATTGATGGCTGGAACCGTGATGTAATGAACCTTGACCCCTTCAGTAAGAAATGGCAGGCTTTTGGCTGGCATGTTATTGAGGTTGATGGTCACAACCTGGTTCAACTTATTGAGGCTTTTGACCAGGCAAAACTGATAAAAGGAAAGCCCGCTGTCATTATTGCCCATACTATCAAGGGCAAGGGGGTCAGCTTTATGGAGAATAACCCTGATTTTCACGGTAAAGCCCCCAATGCCGCTGAGGTGGAGCTCGCCCTGAAGGAGTTGCAATAGAGTTCGTTTATCAAGGGTAGTTTGAAGGGGCAAAGCCCCCAATGCGGCTGAGGTGGAGCTCACCCTGAAGGAGCTGCAATAGAGTTCGTTTATCAGGGGTAGTTTGAAGGGGCAAAGCCCCCAATGCGGCTGAGGTGGAGTTCGCCCTGAAGGAACTGCAATAGAGTTCGTTTATCAAGGGTAGTTTGAAGGGGCAAAGCCCCTTCAAAAACAATCTTTCCCCCTCCCTTTGTAAGGGAGGGGGATAAAGGGGGTAGGTTCTAAACAAATATCTAAAGGGGTGAGATTAATAAATAATTTCGGAGTAGAAAGTTGACTCAAGAAGTTTCCCTGAGGGAAGCCTATGGCAAAACCCTGGTTGAGCTGGGCAAGGAAAACCCCAATGTTGTGGTGCTGGATGCTGACCTGTCCCGGTCAACGATGACCCATTTCTTTGCCAGGGAATTTCCCAATCGCTTCTTTGACTGTGGCATCGCTGAGCAGAATATGGTGGGCATTGCCGCTGGGCTGGCAGTCTCAGGCAAACTTGCCTTTGCCAGCACCTTTGCCGTTTTTGTCCCCGGACGCTGCTTTGACCAGGTTCGTATGTCTATAGCTCAACCTGGGCTCAATGTTAAGCTGGTTACCACCCATGGTGGCATTAGTATTGGCGAGGATGGCACCTCGCACCAGGCTATTGAAGACCTGGCTCTAGCCTGTTCCCTGCCTGGCTTTACTGTTATCGTTCCTGCCGATGCCATTGAAACCGCCCAGGCAGTAAGAGTGGCTGCCGCCAACTACGGACCCTTCTACATCAGGCTGTGCCGCCCCAAATTGCCGCTGGTCTATGATGACGACTATCACTTCGTTCTGGGTAAGGCAGTAACTATGAGGCGGGGCAAGGATATTACCATTATTGCTATTGGCATTATGGTGACAGCCGCCCTTGAAGCCGCTGATAACTTGGGACGGGAAGGCATAGACTGCCGGGTATTGAATATGCCTACCCTCAAGCCTGTTGATGAGGCGGCTATTATTAGGGCTGCCGCTGAGACCGGGGCTATTGTTACCGCTGAAGAGCACTTAGAGCACGGTGGGCTGGGCAGTGTGGTAGCCCGGGTGGTAGCTAAATACCAGCCGGTGCCAATGGAATTTGTCGCCATTAAAGATACCTATGCCCAATCAGGCAAACCTGCCGAGCTTTTACACAGATACGGCTTAACCGCTAAAGACATTGAGCAAGCAGTTCGGGCGGTAGTTAAAAGGAAATCTGGGTAATTGGTCGACTAGCATGTCAGCTATGTTGTTTGATGGGCAAAAAGATACTGTGTTGGAATTTTTGGTTCGTAATTTATCCCAAGATGATTTAGACAGTGGGGCATTAGCCAGGATTAACACGGCAGCCTACAGGATACATAAAGATTTAGGAGCCGAGTTTATGCGGCGCAGGCTGTCCACAGGGTGACAAAAGGCAAAAAGGGTTAACATAACTCTAAAAACAAATCAAAGCTAATCAGATAGGAATTGTTTCCCTGTTTTTTATTGCTAATGTGCCAGCAGTGAATATAGGCTGACTAGGCGCTCTCTGCCCCCGAGGTATTAACTGCTCGTTTTGTCCTGATGAAATGGGTAAAACCTACCAGACACGGCAGGGCGATACCGTAAGCAGTAAGCATTCCTGAAGCTCCCAGCCACCAGCACACCAGTGGTAGCGGGATGAACAGAACGCAACTGGCTAGAATTACATTCCTTTTGATAAACAGAGTGGCTAGCGCTGGCCCAGCTAGGATTAGCATTGGCTGAGTGATTACAGTTAGTAACACCCCAATAGTAGTGCTCTCACCCCGCCCACCCCTGAAGCCGATAAAAATCGGCCAGTTGTGACCCATAACTGTGGCTACTCCAGTAGCTAGAACAGCTAGCTGGGGGATATTGGCTACCTGGGCAATAAGAATAGCCAATGCCCCCTTACCGGCATCAATGAAGAATACCGCAACCCCTACTTTAGCCCCAAGCTGATGAAAAGCATTGGCGGCACCCATATTAGCATCGCCCATCTGCCGAATATCCCTGTCTTTGACCAGACGCCCAGCAATATAGGCGGTGGGGATGGAGCCCAGAAGGTAACCCAGTAATACTATTAACCACGGCATATTTGCTCTCTAATCGGTGCCGGGGGTGGGACTCGAACCCACAAGGATTGCTCCGGCGGATTTTAAGTCCGCTGCGTCTGCCGATTCCGCCACCCCGGCAAAC
>DAOWJH010000054.1 GCA_030640495.1 Dehalococcoidia bacterium
AAGTAGAATAAGGTCCGGTTTTAACTCCTTCGCCTTGTCCACAAAAAGGGAAGTGGAGACGTCAGTGCCCAGGAATGTTATATCAAATCCATTAGCAATAAGGAAGGTAGTTACCAGCCTTATGCCGATTTCATGAATATCTCCCTGGACGGTGCCGGTTATGCCCTTAGCTAGATATTTAGCCTTACCTCCAGATTTTTTGATAGCTTCTCCCAGGATATCGGTAGCTGCAGCCATCGCTTCGGCTCCCATGACTAACTCGGGTAAGAATATCTCTCCCTCTCCAAACAGGTCTCCCACCACCTGTATTCCCTTCACGAAGCCCTGTTCAATAGCTGCGGCGGGCTCAACCCCTTTTTGCAAAGCCATTTTGGCTAACCGAACTGCCTCATCCTTATCATAATTGACGATGGATTGCTCCATTTCACTGAAAAGCTCTTTGTTACCCATTTTACCCCCTTTCTAACGATTCCTGAGTAAGTTATTTTAATCTGACTTGCCTAGTAAGAAACCTCTTATCTCCTCCCTTTTAGTTCTCTCTTCAAGTTCTCATCCCGGTCGGCAGCAGCTACTATTCTTCTTAGTTCCTGCTGAACCTTTTCATCCAGTGGTGCCGGGTGATGATTTTTCAAAACCCAATCAATTGTCTCGCGAGCAACCTCCTCAGCGTTCCTGTATTTCTCCTCCACAACCTTTGATTTCTCAAAGAGGATGGACGGCGGCCAGAGCTTGGGAAGCTCCTCTGCCGTTTGCTTCTTCCCTAAAAACATACCTCGGGGACCTACCTCACGTATCATATCAAAGGCTAAGGTTCTATCGCTTACTTCAACCCCCTTAGTAATGATGTCTATTGCTTGAAAAATCTCTCTATCAAACAAGATTCTTGCCATATCTAATAGACTTACAGCTTCTATCAGGCCACTGGGACCAAACGACATATCTGCCCCGGCCATGACTGAGAGGAGATGGCCATATACATTCTCTATCCCCATCTGCCAGTTATTCAATTTAAAAGCATTGCCGCCAAAGGAGAATTGAGTGGTAATAGGCAAGCCATTGGAGTGGGCAAGCTGAACAGCAGCGGTGCTGGTAATCTGTGAGAAAGATGACCCAAAAAAATAATCCCCTGAGCGGGGGTCGATAATTGCCGGCATGATAGTTATAAAGAGGGGAGTCCCTGGGTAGGCAATTTGTATTAAAACGCAGCCACTTAACACCTCGGCTAAGCCTATAGCCAGGTCAGCGGCTTGATATGGAGGGGCGGTTAGACCCATGGTAGGCATGGACATAAATCCTATCGGCAGACCAGCCTCAGCAAAGACAAGGGCTGACTCTATGCCACCTTTGTCCTGGGAGAGGGGAGCAACACCGCATAATAGGAGCGAATAAATAGGCCTTTCCCTCAGCTTATCCCTTCCTCCGGCAATGACAGAAGCCATCTCAATGGTATACTTTGCCGAGATTTCGTCCATAACCGATTCTGACTGAACATGCTTTTCGGTATTATTAAAACAAGCCTCTACCCCATGAATTGGGGCTGTTTCTCCTTTATCTCCCGAACTAACTGTTGGCCAAACAAGCGATACTATGGGGAAATAATCGGCTATCTTAGCCATATTCTCTACATCGCTTTTAACTGCGCGTCGTCTGGCACCGGTCTCAAGGTCAACAACATTAGGTGCCTCGCCGCTACAATAGAAGTAAGTTCCCTCGTTGCTACCTATTTTGGCATCGAGTTCCGGTCTTCTACCGGCGAGGGTATAGCGCCCTGAAGCTTTCTTTAAGTACTCAGTCACCATGTGGCCTGGGATTTTAACAAGCTTCTTATCAAAATCTACCCTGGCCCTGGCATCGGCAAAAATCTTCAGCGCCTTCTCCGAGGGGAAGAACACCCCAACCTCCTCAAGGATATTTAGGGCTGTCTGGTTTATCTTTTTTACATCCCCATCATCAAGTACGCTAATTTTCAGCTTTGATTTGATAGGTTGTATGCTGGCTCTTCTTTCTTCCAATTTTATCATTGTAAAACCCCCTTTCTTTACAGCTTAAAGTATAGTTTGCGCCTGAGAATGTTAATGCCTATCTCATTTACCACTCTTTTCACCACCTGAGCTCAGGTGGTGCCTGCTTTATGGCTTACCCATAAATGACTTGGCTAATCTCACTGCGGCGCTGGCATTAGCTCCGTAACCATCAGCTCCAATCGTCTCTGCGTATTTTGGACTAGCCGCCGTTCCACCAATCATTACCTTCACTTGCTCCCGTATGCCAGCTTCCTGCAGGGCTTCAATTACATCGGGGAAGCGAAGCCCGGTGGTGGTCAGGAAAGCCGACATTCCAACAATATCAGCCTTTTCCTGCTTTACCTTTTCCACAAACTTCTCTGCGGG
>DAOWJH010000018.1 GCA_030640495.1 Dehalococcoidia bacterium
GTTAAGGAGATTGAACGGGTAATTCAGATTCTCAGCCGCCGGACTAAGAACAACCCAGCTCTTATCGGTGCGCCAGGAGTGGGAAAGACGGCAATAGTTGAGGGCTTGGCTCACCGCATTGTAGCCAGTGATGTTCCTGAGACTTTAGAGGGAAAGCGGTTGATAACACTGGATATAGGGGCGTTGGTAGCTGGGACAAAGTACCGGGGCGAGTTTGAAGAACGGCTAAAGAAGGTTATAGAGGAGATAAAAACTGCAGGAAACTGCGTACTCTTTATTGACGAGTTCCACACCATGGTGGGAGCCGGAGCAGCTGAGGGGGCAGTTGACGCAGCTAATATCCTCAAACCTTCCCTGGCACGAGGCGAATTGCAGTGTATTGGCGCAACTACCCTTGACGACTACCGTAAATATGTTGAGCGGGATGCTGCCCTGGAGCGCCGCTTCCAGCCTGTCTTAGTCGAGGAGCCTTCCGTTGAGGAAACCTTGGAGATTTTACGTGGGATTAAGGAGCGCTATGAGGAGCATCACCACCTAACGATAAGTGATGAGGCGCTGAGTTCAGCAGCAACACTAGCTTCCAGATACATACCCGACCGTTTTCTGCCTGATAAAGCTATTGACCTAGTTGATGAAGCGGCATCAAGGGTAATGATTAAACACAGGACTGTACCTATTACCCTGAAGGAAGCCAGGCAAGTTGAGGATAGTATGCGTAAGGATAAGGAGGCTGCCCTAGCTACACAGCAGTATGATTATGCCGCTGAGCTGCGCAACCGGGAGATCCAAATTGAAGAGAAAATAAAGAGGATGAAAGAGGAGTGGCGGGCTAAGCAGGAGCAAGAGAAGCCGGCAGTAACCGCTGAAAACATCGCTGAAGTAGTGAGCATGTGGACAGGGATTCCAGTGGTACAGTTGGCGAGCGATGAGACCAGCCGCCTGCTTAATATGGAGGAGGTGTTACATCACCGCATTATTGGTCAGGATGAGGCTATTGGTATTGTGGCTAAGGCAGTAAGGCGAGCACGAGCTGGGATTAAAGACCCAAGGCACCCTATAGGCAACTTTATCTTTCTAGGTCCAACCGGTGTCGGTAAGACAGAGCTGGTCAGAGCCTTAGCTGAGTTTATGTTTGGCAGTGAGGATACCCTAATCCGGCTTGACATGTCTGAGTTTATGGAGAGACATACTGTAGCCCGATTGGTTGGAGCCCCGCCAGGATATGTTGGCTATGACGAAGGTGGGCAATTAACTGAGGCAGTGAGGCGTAAGTCATATTGCTGCATACTCCTTGACGAAATTGAAAAGGCTCACCCTGATGTGTTTAATATATTGCTCCAGATATTTGATGATGGCCACCTGGCTGATGCCAAGGGTCGCCGGGTTGATTTCCGCAATAGCATTATCGTTATGACCAGCAATATCGGGGCTGAGCTAATCAGGAAAGGCACCACCATTGGTTTTGCCACTCACAGCGATGAGACTAAAAGCCAGGAGCAGGCTTATGATAGGATGAAGGAGAAACTGCTTGGTGAATTAAAGAAGACATTCCGCCCTGAGTTTCTCAATCGTGTTGACGGTGTGGTTGTATTTCACTCCCTGACCAAGGAGCACATCCGAAAGATTGTTGATTTAATGCTAGTTTCAGCAACCCAGCAACTGGCTGAGAAGGAGATAAAATTAGGGGTAACCGATGCGGTTAGGAATTTTTTGGGTGAGAAGGGTTATGACCAGGTCTTCGGGGCTCGTCCCCTACGCCGGGTGATTCAAGACATGGTTGAAGATAAACTCTCAGAGAGTCTGCTCCGCGGCGAATTCCAGTCGGGGGATACTGTTGTTGTTGACCTCAAAGGAGAGGAAATTGTAGTGCATCCAGTAGCTGCAGAAGCATTGCTGGGAGATGGTAAGCCATAAAATCATGACAGATAAGGTCAGGGTGGAACAAAAAGGGCGGGAAAACGAGATAGATGAAACAACCGCCCTTTTAATTCGCCTAAAATAGACAGGAGATAAAAATCGGGGTAAAGATATGGGAGTAGATTGGGGTTTTGCTGGACAAGTTGGCGGTGTTGGCTTTGGTATGGTCTTCGCCTTGCTAATTATTCTAGCTGTGGTTATATGGCTAACAGGGCTGGTGGTTACTAAAACTAGCACCGGCAAGGCTGAAACTGGTGACAAGAAGGAGGGAAATTAGAAATTGGCACAAGAAATTATAGAAGTTCCCCTAACCGGTAAGATTACCAGTGTAGAGGTTAAAGTAGGGGATAAGGTTAAAGAGGGAGATGTCATCTGTTTTATTGAATCAATGAAAATGGAGAACCCTATTTTGGATCCGGTAGACGGTACCATTGTTCAGATAAATGTTACTCCAGAGCAAATAGTTAAGCCTGGCGAGACAATAGCCATTATAGAGTATTAAAAGGTTGGTGACGGGTGTTCGGTCTTTTTGAAAGCGGGTTCCAGCTTTTTTCTTGGGGCAACGCTCTAATGTTGCTTATTGGGGGGGCTCTAATCTACTTGGGAATTGCCAAGAAGATGGAGCCCCTGTTACTAGTCCCCATAGGTTTCGGCATACTACTAGTTAATCTACCTCTTGGCGGCTTGATGGATTACGAACTACAGATAACCAACACCACCGGGGTACCAGCCAAGGTTATCAGTATAGAGGTGGATGAAACCAGTAAGATTGGGGAAAACGATGTCATCCTACAATTAGACTCAGGGGAAATATTAGCTCCAATCTATGGCAGGATTAAGCAAGTTGAAGTTTCACCGGGTCAGGAGGTCGCCCCCGGTGAGATAGTAGCTACAATGATAACCACTGCCCAGACTGACCAGGCAAGGTTACCAACCAAGCCAATGGGTTTACTATCTAGAATATTTGCCTATGGGATTATGTGGCAGGTAATACCACCTCTCATTTTCCTCTGCCTGGGGGCACTGACTGACTTTGGTCCGATGATAGCTAATCCCAAAACCCTGCTGCTTGGGGCTGCTGCGCAATTTGGGGTTTATTTTGCCTTTTTTGCTGCTTTAGCTACCAACCTCTTCGTGCCAGATGGGTTCACAATAGCCGAGGCAGCCTCCATCGGGATAATCGGCGGGGCTGAGGGCCCAACTACAATCTATGTTACCTCCTTCCTTGCTCCTCACATAATAGGTGCTACCGCCGTAGCCTGCTATACCTACATGGCGCTGGTACCTATTATCCAGCCACCGATAATAAAGTTGCTCACCACCAAGACAGAGCGGGCTATATATATGAAACCGCAAATGCGTGAGGTGGCATCGCTGGAGAAAATAATATTTCCTTTAATCACCGCGGTGATTGTCATATTATTTGTTCCCATGTCAGCCCCCCTTATTGGCATGTTTATGGTTGGCAACCTGTTTATGACCTGTGGTGTTACTGACAGGCTTAGCAAGACTGCCCAAACTACGCTCATAGACATACTGACCATATTTCTCACTCTATGTATCGGAGCCACTATGACTGCTGGGAATTTCCTTCAGCCAAAAACTTTGCTAGTCCTCTTTTTAGGGGTGGTGGCATTTGCCACAGCTACCGCAGCCGGCGTTTTGATGGCTAAATTGATGAACCTCTTTTCCAAGCAGAAGATTAATCCTATGATAGGTGCTGCCGGGGTATCGGCAGTGCCCATGGCAGCCAGAGTAGTGCAGGTAATGGGTCAGAAGGCAAACCCCAAAAACTTCCTCTTAATGCATGCTATGGGTCCTAATGTAGCCGGGGCTATTGGTGCTGCCATTGCCGGTGGTGTGTTCTTAGGTATGGTCGGCTGAGTTAACTATTTCGCCCCAGTCTAAATTTCTTTTCAACTCAAATTACCCCTTGCCTTATTGCTTAAAATCGGGTAAAGTCAATTTATGAACAAATCAGATAAATCCCACATCAGGACTATCTTTGTCTGTCAGCAATGCGGTAAGGAGAGCTTAAAATGGCTGGGACGCTGCCCTAATTGCCAGGAGTGGAACAGCTTTGTAGAGAAAACGATAACTGCCCCGACTTCTTCCTTCCAGCCTATTCCCTTGGCTAGCCCACCTCAAGAGTTATCTCAGGTGGTAATTGAAGCAGCAGACCGCTTTCCTCTTCCCATGGCTGAGCTTAACCGGGTGCTCGGTGGGGGGTTAGTATCTGGCTCTCTGGTGCTTATTAGCGGCGACCCCGGTATTGGCAAATCAACCCTCCTGCTTCAGGCTTCAGCCCTGATGACGCAGGCTCAAGGTAAGGCGGTCTATGTTTCCGGTGAGGAAACACTGCATCAGATTAAGCTCAGGGCAGAGCGTCTGCGAATAAAGGGGGAGGGGCTTTACCTCCTGGCTGAGACTGAGCTTGAGGTTATCCTGAATCAGATTGAGGAATTATCACCCAGCCTGGTAGTCATTGATTCCATTCAGACTGTTTACCTCCCTGAGTTGGATACAGCACCGGGCAGTATAACTCAGGTGCGGGAGTGCACCCTACGGCTTATGCGCTGGGCAAAGCTCAGTGCAGTGCCTATTTTCATTGCTGGACATGTAACTAAGGATGGTGCCATCGCTGGTCCCCGGGTTCTGGAACACATTGTGGATGCGGTGCTTTACCTTGAGGGCGAGCCGTTTAGTGCCTACCGCCTGCTGCGTTGTGTTAAAAACCGCTTTGGTTCTACTAATGAGGTTGGCATCTTTGAGATGAAAAGCGAGGGTCTAGTTGAGGTGGATAATCCATCACAGGTATTCCTGTCGCGACGGGGAAGCCAAGCAGTAGGCTCAGTGGTAGTGCCTACTCTTGAAGGTAGCCGCCCCTTGCTGGTTGAGATTCAAGCCCTGACCAATCCCACCAGCTTTGGCTTACCACGACGCACCGCTAACGGGGTTGACTTCGGTCGGCTGCTGCTGATTACCGCTGTGCTGGCCAGACGAGTCGGCTTAAAGCTCGGCAATCAGGATATTATAGCTAATGTTACCGGTGGGTTTAAGATTGGAGAACCGGCAGCAGATTTAGGTATCGCTTTATCTATCGCCTCCAGCTTCCGTGACCTGGGGGTTGACCCCAGCCTAGTGGTGGTGGGGGAGGTGGGACTGAGCGGCGAGCTGAGAGCCGTCTCTCAGCTAGACAGGCGAGTAGCTGAAGCCGCCCGATTAGGCTTCAAGCGCTGTCTGGTGCCTAAGGTGGAAACCAAAGCCAGTTCTAAGGACATAGAGCTTATCCCAGCCAGCACCCTGAGGGAAGCAATAGGGGTGGGTCTGGTCAGGGGGGAGGCAAGAGATAGAACCGACGAAGATTAAATGCGGTGACTTTTGGGACTTGACAGACATGTATGATTAGTATACATTGTGGTTCCTTGTGGTGTATAATAGCATGGGGCAGGTAATAACGGTAAATAGCAGTATATAGGACTATAGTATATTTGCGGGATAAGCAGGAAGGAGGTAAAAATGAGTAAGGGAGAGAGGGCGCCTATAAAATTAAGAATCAACATCAATGTTGATTCTGATGAGGATGGGTTCCATGCTTATTGTCCAATCCTTAAGGGTTTGCATACTTGTGGTAATACCGAAGAAGAAGCTGTGAATAATGCTGTAGAAGCGAGTCTAGCCTATTTGGAGTCTATAATTAAACACGGTGAACCCTTCCCTGCGGGTATCTTGGTTGACCAAGAAAAGGAAGTTGAGGAAACGGTACCCCGTCGTATAGGTCACCATCAACATGTACAAACTTTGGAGTTAGCACCTGCGTGAGGCTACCCAAAGACGTCTGGGACCAACTTAAGAACAAAACTGCCAATGACTTGATTTCAGCCTTAAGAAAAGATGGATGGGTTCTAGATGTAACAAGGGGAGCAGAACAAATATATAGGCATCCCACTGGAAAGCGTGTTTCTATCCATTATCACCCAAAGAAAACTTACGGTCAGAATTTATTAAAGGCGTTGCTTGCTGATATAGGTTGGTCAATAGATGATATGAAGAGGCTGAAATTCATTAAGTAATCTCACCTCTCAAATTCTAATCCACTATCGGTATCACACAAATCATCCGCAGAATCTCATTGCCATTGTTCTTGAAGCAGTGGTGTTCATTAGGCGGAACAAAAACACAGCTATCTTTCGCTATTGGAATTTCCCCCTTCTCACTTACCGCTACCCCCTGACCGGAAAGAATGTATACTTCGTGTTCCCAGGGGTGCTCATGGGAAGGAGTGGAGCTACCCGGCTCAATATCAAAGACACGCATACAGTAATTTGGTGCTCCCTTATCGGCACAGACAACCTCACGCTTAACTACTCCGGGTAATTCCTGGACAGCTTTAGTCTCTTGATAACTACTTACTATCATTATTAGCCTCCCTGTTTATTGTTGACATTATTATATCAATTATCCATTTACCTAATATAGTCCCATATTATTGATATTGTTTAGCAACCTATCCCCCTCTCCCTCAACGTAGTAGGTATTAGAAGAGAGTTAAAGAGAGGCGAAGCCTCTCTTATATTACCATTCCCCTTCCCCTTACTAAGGGGAAGGGGATACAGGGGATAGGGTTCTAAGCAAGTATCTAAGGGGGTGAGGTTAGTAAGCAACCTCATATTATTCAGTGGTAGATATAGCACTAGCTTTTGTTTTATAATCTGTTAAGGCAGAAAAATGAATAGTCAACAAAAAGTGGGAGCAGTAATTGTGGCTGCTGGTGAGAGCCAGCGGATGGGTGGGGTGGACAAGATGTGGGCTTTATTAGGCGGCAAGCCTGTCTTAGCCCGAGTGGCCGATACCTTTCAAAACTGCAGCCTTATTGACCAGATTGTCATCGTCCTGAATGAGCAAAATCTGAAACAGGGAAAACAGCTGGTAGCTGAGCAGGGGTGGTCAAAAATAACCGATGTTTGCCCCGGGGGTAAGCGGCGTCAGGATTCGGTAGTTGCTGGACTGAGCCGACTCAGGAATTGCAACTGGGTAGTAATACATGACGGGGCTAGACCGCTAGTTACCGAGGAGTTAATCCATCAGGGGCTGAGCCAAGCCAAGGAAACCGGTGCTGCTGTAGCTGCCGTCCCGGTTACTGACACCATTAAAGTGGCAGGAGATGATAGAATAGTGCACCAGACGCCACCACGTCAAAATCTATGGGCAGTGCAGACTCCACAGGTGTTTCTCCCTGATATAATAACTGAAGCCTATCAGCAGGCGAAAGGCGAGGTCACTGATGACGCTTCACTGGTGGAGCAGTCAGGCTACAGGGTTAAGCTATATATGGGCTCTTATGATAATATAAAGATAACCACCCCTGATGACCTGGCTTTAGCCGAGGTCTTATGGCAGAAGAAGTATGAAAAATAAGATGCGCATTGGCATAGGCTATGATATTCATCCTCTAACTCAGGGGCGGAAGCTGGTACTGGGAGGGGTGGACATACCCTGTGATAAAGGACTTAGTGGCTGGAGCGATGCCGATGTGCTGACTCACGCTATTATTGATGCCCTGCTTGGGGCGGCAGCTCTAGGCGATATAGGTAGACACTTCCCACCCGGCGAGGCACAATATAAGGATATTTCCAGCTTAGTTCTGCTTAAGAAGGTAAGGGATAAGCTTAAAGAAAATGGCTGGCAGGTAAGTAATATTGATGCTACTATTGTAGCTGAGCAACCCAAACTTGGAGGCTTTATTAACCAGATGCGACAGCAGCTCAGCCAGACGCTTAGTATTAACATAGGACAAGTAAGTATCAAGGCTAGCACCTCAGCCCAACTAGGTTCTATTGGTCGGGGGGAGGGGATAGCTACCTATGTTGTAGCCCTGATAGAATGTATTTCAAAGTAGGTTTAGCCATGTTTAGACACGTGATAAGTCAAATAAATAAACCAGTCTGCCTTCCTAGGATGCTAAACTGCATCTGTTTCCCGCCCCAGTTCTATGGGGCAACGAGACAAGGAAATTCAGCATGGGAAGGAGATTAGTTCAATGCCGCTTATCACCAGCATTAGAAAAGATATCAAAGCTGTTTTTAACCATGACCCAGCAGCTATTAGCACGCGGGAGGTGCTGCTAGCTTATCCCGGATTTCATGCCCGGCAGTTTCA
>DAOWJH010000091.1 GCA_030640495.1 Dehalococcoidia bacterium
ACACCCATCTTACTACCGAGCATATTCGGCGCACCTACGAGAAATCCCACCCCAGGGCTAAATAATATGGAGGCGTTAGATGCTTGGTAAATCACAGCATAGTAAAGTAAAGCACTCGTTGCAAAGTAAAAAAAGGAGAAGCCGGCGAACCCCTCCCACTGTAGTTACCCAGCAGCAACCCGTTCCCCAAGCTTATAAGCCTGCTATCCCCCCGGTAACTGCGCCAGCCCCGATGCCTAAGCTAACAATCACGCAGCATCCCTACATATTTACTGAGTTGCGGAGAATCGGTATTCTAGCCGGAATAATGCTGGTTATTCTGGTGGTGCTTGCCCTGGTTTCACCCTAGTTTGCCCCGGCAGTGAGTGCTTACTATGGACTTTGAAGTAGCAAGAGCCAGGTTAATTGAACACCTCAGTACTGAGATTAAAGATAAGCAGGTATTAGCCGCTATGTCTCGTATACCCCGGGAGCGATTTGTGCCACCAGAGGAGCAGCACTTAGCCTATGAAGATATTCCCCTTCCCATTGGTTTAGACCAGACAATTTCACAGCCGTTTATCGTTGCCCTTATGACTGAGGCGTTGGAGCTTACCGGTAGTGAAAAGGTTCTGGAACTAGGGACGGGCAGTGGTTACCAGGTAGCTATTCTGGCTGAGCTGGCTCGGCTGGTGGTTACAGTAGAGCGCCTGCCCCCTCTGGCTGAGGCAGCTAAGCGGGTATTGGATAACCTGGGCTATGCCAATATTGAGGTGCACCTGACTGAGAAAGCCTTGGGCTGGCAGGCTGGAGCACCCTATAACGCTATAATTGTTACTGCTGGTGCCCCCAGGGTGCCCGCCACCCTCCTGGCTCAACTGGCAGTTGACGGACGGCTGGTAATCCCTGTCGGCTCCCGCTATGTCCAGGAATTATTTAAAATCACTAAGCATAGAAAAAAGAATACAGTTCAGAATTTAGGCGGATGCCGTTTCGTCTCCCTTATCGGTGAGGATGCCTGGGAAGAAGAATAAAAGATTCTTGTTAAAGTAGCCAAAAGACAGCTGCCCGAGGTGCAGCCTCTCTTAAAATCTCTTCCCCTCTCCCTTATTAAGGCAAAGGGTCAGGAGCATAGGTTACTAATAATAAAGGAGAAAAGATGGAACTTCTGGAGGCAATTAGAACTAGACGGAGCATTCGGAGATATAAATCTACCCCGGTAGACGACAAAACTGTAGAGCTTGTTTTGGAAGCCGCTCGTTGGGCACCGTCTTGGAAAAATACCCAGTGCTGGAGATTCATTGCGGTGCGGGATAACAATATAAAGTCCCAGCTAGCCAATATAACTACCTTTAATAATCCAAGCACTGACGCTATAAGAAACGCACCGGTGGTAATTGTAGCCTGTGCTGAGTTGGGCAAGTCAGGCTATTCTGATGGACAGCAAGCCTCGGATAAGGGCGATTGGTATATGTTTGATGTCGCCTTGGCTATGCAAAATCTGGTATTAGCTGCCCATTCGCTGGGTTTAGGCACAGTATACAATGGCCTCTTTGATGCTAAAAAGGCAGCCACTATTCTTAATGTGCCAGCCGGTTTTTGTGTGGTTTCCCTGACCCCCCTGGGTTATCCCGACCAGGAACCTGCTCCCAGACCAAGAAAGGAACTCGCCCAGATTGCTTTCTACGATAAATTCGGCAGTAAATAGTATATGAGCTATAAAAAGTGGATTTTCATTGCTATTTTCTTATTCGGTATCGCTGTGGTAATCGGTGTGTTTACCCCGGCCAGCATCACCAGCCTTCTTTCTGAGGATATTGCTGCCCTTAAACAGCTTAGTAGTCTCTTAACCCCGTTTAAAATCTTCACTGCTATCTTCATCTTTGCCAAGAATACTTCAGTCCTGCTGCTGAGCTTTGCCCTCAGCCCGCTTCTTTTACTGGTGCCTATTCTGACGTTAACTATCAATGGCTGGCTTATAGCTTTCATATCAACCGCAGTAATTGAGGAGAAGTCCCTCGGCTTTGTCTTAGCTGGGTTACTTCCCCACGGCGTCTTTGAACTCCCGGCTCTAATCTTGGGTCAGGCAGCCGCCCTTAGCTTCGGCACAATGGTAATGCTAGCCCTGTTCAAAAAGAAAAAGAGAAATCTGTTACTGCCCAACCTTAAACAGAATTTAAAGTATCTTATACTCGCCCTGGCTTTACTCATACCAGCCGCTATCATTGAAACCTATCTTACCCCATTGCTGTTAACCTAATATTGACAATAAGGAGGAAATTCTATGTACACACTAGGTCTGGTAGCCCCCTTCTGGGTGATTGTTTTGATATGGCTAGCCAAAGTTATACTGCTGGCTCTCATCTCCACCCTTCTCGCCTGGCTTGGAATTAGGGTGCTGGATGCCATTACCCCCCATATTCATCAGCGCCAGCGAATAGGAGAAGACCCTGTTGCCACCGGATTGTTCATTGCCGGCTTCTTTATCCTGGTTGGCCTTGTCATCCACGGAGCTATTACCGCCCTGACTACGGTAGTGCCTCCCATACTGAGCTACATCTTTGATTTTAGAACCTGGGGCTTATTAGCTATAAGCTTCGTGATAAGTCTGCTTATTGGGATAGCCTTATTCTACATTGTTGATAAATTAACGCCTAAAATACCGTTTGTCAGTATCAACCAGAGCCCGGTAGCCGTAGGCATCTATGTCTTTGGCTATCTCGTCTTCTTCGGTTTGATACTCCATGCAGCACTGACAGGACCACTATGAAAGATTTTTATTTACCTCACCCCCTTAATCCCCCTCTCCTTAAAAGGAGAGGGGGAACAGTAGTTGTTGAAGAGGCGAAGCCCCTTCAAACTTCCCTTAATAAACGACCTGCATGGCAAAGGCTTGTATCCAGTGGTATAATTCTTTTCACATGAGAGACTCTTGGAAATAGGGGGGTAGTATTATGAAAGCGATAGACTTATCCAGGGTAACGAAAAAATATGAACACGTGTGGCCTGATGGCTCTACAGAGACATATTATGGGGCTTTAGAATTCCCGTCTGATGAAGGTATTACAGTAGTAGCGGCTTTTACATCGAGATATGTATTCAATAGAGATAGGAGGAGGGTTGTTATCTTTTTTGATGATTACCCAGCCGTTGAGTTTAACGCCACAGATGATTACGCTACTACAGGCGAGCTCCTAAGCCTAATAAGAAGAAGGAGTGGTAGAGATTACTACTCCTCGGATGAACCTACACCGCCAGAGTATATGGGATTTAACACCATAGTATATAGCGAGCGTATTCAGCAACCTGGTGCATATCATTGTATTGCTGTAGTGGTAAACATAGTTGATATTAGGAGTATGTTACAACATGCCCTGATTCAATGGGGCTGGAGAAGTTAGCTTACAATATCATTTTCAGAAAACAGAAATAGTAAGCCTGAATTGGCTCTTACGTTATCTTTTTGTATAGTTACTCCCATCCCCCCTAAACGCCCTTTGTGAAGTAAACGATATCCTGTGAGGTAAGTCTGTGAAGAAGGTTTGGGTCTTACTAAGCATAATATTGGTACTGGTAGCCGGATTAGCCACCACTGGTTATGTGTCGGCAACCCCGTCAGCCGATTTCCATCAGATAAATGATGATGTGTTTGATAGCTGGGAAATATGCCGAACCAGGGCTTTTGGCGAAGACGGCTTTTATCAGTTATCTGAGACAACTTTTCGTCCCGTTATCGTCTTTGAGAGTCTGGGGGAAAATGCCGCTCTAGCCTACAGTTTGGGTCAGCAGATTGCCTCAAAATACACCGACCGACTTCAGCGGGCAGAAGCCATATTTCGCTTTGTCCAGGATAGGGTAAACTATACCCCTGATATAGACCAGTTTGACTACGAAGAGTTCGCCCTGAATGCCGATGAGCTGGCGACTGCTATTGACCAGAACGGGGTCGGTTATGGTGACTGTGAGGATAGTGCCGTATTGCTGGCGGTTATGTATAAGGGCGCCGGATACCGTTCGGCTATAGTAATTGGCTCCAGTCACACCGCAGCCTTGGTCTACCTGCCCGACTATAAGAAGGCGACTGCTGTTTTTGAGCTGGAGGGTGAGTCGGGCTGGGTCTGGGCTGAGGCAACAGGTAAAAAAAACCCCCTGGGCTGGGTGTCTAATAAGTTTATCAATGTTGAGATGGCTGCCTACGAAATAGGCGAGGAGGCAATAACTTTGGTAAAACCGTCTGTCACCCCTTCAGTCGCTGTTGCCCAGGCTGGCGGGGGTACCTCCTCCCGGCCATTCTCATTCATCAGCGTAATTGGTTTTCTATGGCTTATGTCCATGTTCCGAAGGAGAAAGAGAAGGAGGCGTGTTCGCTGACACAGGTAACACTTCGTCATGTTGTTCAACTCAGTCATTTTCTAGAAGTATGCTTCTCTAAGGGTAGATCTAACGAGTGTAATTGTGTGGCGAAGTCGCAGAGAAGTTACGCTTTTCTTATCATCAGGCTTGACGTCTGAATGTCGTGTCTATATGATTACTAGAGGTAAGGATGGATAGGAATTGCTTTTTGGCGAATTGAAGTAAGAAATCAGCGGGTTGCGAAGGAGTTAATATAGAAGACTATGATAGTCGAGATGAGAAGAGGGGCAACTACAGATGAAGTAGATGGCGTAGTGCAGAGGGCTGAGTCACTGGGACTAAATGTCCAGCTAAACCTGGGCACTGACAAAACGGTGGTAGCCATACTCGGAAGCAATACAGGACAATTGTCTACAGATACCTTTGCTGTGCTCCCTGGAGTAGAAAGCATAACCCGTATTATGAAACCCTATAAGCTCGCCTCCCGAGAATTTAAGGCAGAGGACAGCCTGGTTTCCGTAAGTGGGATTGAAATTGGGAGTGATCGTATCGTAGTCATGGCAGGACCATGTGCTGTGGAGAGTGAAGAGCAGCTTGCAAAGGCGGCCAAAGTGGTAAAAGAGGCCGGGGCCTGTATCTTGCGTGGTGGTGCCTTTAAACCACGTACTTCCCCTTTCAGCTTTCAGGGTATGAAGAAAGCCGGGTTAGAATTGTTAGGACGAATTAAGGAGCAGTTTGGTATACCTGTAATCACCGAAGTTGTAGACCCTCACGATGTCAGTCTTGTTTCTAAGTATGCTGACATACTCCAGATTGGTTCCCGAAATATGCAAAACTATCCCCTGCTAACTGATGTTGGTAGGAACAAGCGTCCTGTTGTCCTGAAGCGTGGATTCTCCTGTACTGTCACCGAGTGGCTTACAGCAGCTGACTATTTACTCTCGGAAGGGAATACTCAGGTTATTCTGTGTGAGAGGGGAATCAGAACGTTTGAGGACAGTGTCCGCTTTTCTCTAGACATCTCTTCTATTCCAGTGATTAAGAGATTCAGTCATTTGCCGATTATTGTTGACCCGAGCCACGCTGCAGGTCACTACTCACTCGTACCAGCGATAGCCAAGGCAGCTGTAGCAGCTGGAGCTGATGGGCTCCTCATTGAAGTTCACCCTAATCCGAAAGAAGCATTGATAGATGGCCTCCAATCCCTCACACCATCAGACTTCGCTAGGTTGATGGGAGAACTTAGAGCGATTGCTAAATCCGTGGGCAGATATATCTAGTTCCAACTGTGCACTATCACCATCATTCGCACAGCTAGCCATGAAACCTCAACCTCATTTTAATTGAACAATCAGCCAAAATGTGTGATTAGACAGGGTGTGAAATTTAGCGCACCTTTTTATGGGAAAGTTGCCACTACAAAGGTAAATTTTCTGTTCGCTCACGCAGTATCTAACGCATCGTTCGTTGATTTACATGGGGGCAGGTCAAACCTAACCTGATAGCCCAGATGGGAAAGTCATTCTGTTAGTCCCAATTGCCTCGTAATTATCTCAAGCATCTCATCCATTTTACTAGTAACATATTTATTATTCTGTAACATATCATGGCGCTTATCCCATAAAAAGGAATACATATTCATGCTTTGGTATCCACTATTCAACTTATCTCTAATAATTGTGGGGATATCTAAAGAGGATATTTTGTCGTTAGTAAGTACGGCTTCAATATATTCAAGCTCTTCACAACTCCAAATTTCGACTGGCGCGCAATATGGTTGTCTGAGTAATCCTGACGTATTCACCATTCTCCTAATTAAGTCATATACAAATGGGCCAAGTGGCCAGTTTTGAAACGTAACTATTATCGGGAAGTAATTTGTTATGGTACGGGGATCTATTCCACTCAAATGAAGGCTACCATTTCTTAAAGCTTTGATCGTTTCGTCTATCTGTTTTGCAGCTTTGTCTTTTTCATTACTTTCAATAAAAGCTTTATTGATATCTTCAATTAATGAATCAAAATCACAATCAATAATCGTTCGTTTCAGCTTAAGTGTTTTTATTTTAAATTCCATTAAAACAGCAGCATTGCCGTAAACTAGGATGGCATCACATGTCTTTCTCCGGCTATGTACTGGACCATAATCTGTTTCCGGAAAGAACTTAGGTTTTATAATAGCATTGCTCTGTATCCGTTCGCATATCTTTCTACAGTAGAACTCAAACACTTGTCCTATGTAGCTCCTTAAGTCATCCCTATGTTCATTACCGGCTGCAATCCAGTACAAAGCATCTTCAAGAGAACCCAGTCGTTGAAGGTATCTTATGCTACAGGGGTATAAATTACTGCTATCTTCTAAACTAATTAATGGTTTTAGCATGAATGTCTTGAAATCCAATATAGATTCTTGCTTGTCCCCTTCATCAATGTTGGCCTTTCGGAAATCAGAAACTGATAAAGAAAATGTATCAAATAACGATGCTATAAAATCCTTATCTCTAAGGGATGTTTTAGAAAAATATGTATTTCTATCAATTGGAAAATTATTAAAACTCTTTAAAAGATTACTTTCTGGAAAGTAATAAACCAGAATCCCAAAAGCGAGTGCAGCATATTCCTCAACTGTTAGGTTAGTTGTTTTCATCAGAGCATTAGTAAATATGTCTTTGGAAACCCCTTCAGGATTAAAGTCTGTGTCTTTCGGGATATCCAAAAGCATATCCTTATACCTGCCTATTAGATGGTTAAAATTATCATGCATGCCGTGGTAATAAACACTAAGAAAACTCATAAGATAGACTTTTTCCGGGCTAGTTAATTGTTGCCTTAAGTTGACAGTCAGTTTGTTCCAAAATAACTGCATATTTATATCAGACCTATATTCCGCTACCTGTTTCTCATGAATAAGTGAACTGATTCCTAGCAAGCATCGTGCGGTAATATTTTTACGTGCCTCATTATCTTCAACAGAATCGGTCTTTCCTGTATCAGAGTATAGTAAGGCTAGTCTAAGAAGTGCTAATAGTTGCATCCTGTGGAAGAACACTCTTTTGCCACCGTCAATTTTTATTTGCTTTTTAAGTAGCTCTTTTGGGAAAAGACGGTTAAATATCACACCCTGATACTCTTCTTCGAACTCATGGTATTCTAATAGAAGAACGCTTGTAGAAGCCGTTAGACACCAGTATTTCAGTGGCAGTGAACGAACTAAATCTATAATTTCATTTAAAGATACAGAACTACCGTATATTTCCTCGTATGTGATATAGGAACCAATGCGGGATAAAAACGGGTGCTTATTTTTATCCTGAGAACCATTATCCGTTGAAATAGTATTCATGGCAATACATAACACTAGTAGATTAGTATTATTGTTTCATCCTATATATTTTACATCTGTAATTACTATTCCACAACAATGGGAGTTTAAGAGGGGCGTAGCCCCTCTTCTAAAAAGCTTTCCCCCTCTCCTTTGAAGGAGAGGGGGATAAAGGGGGTGAGGTAGATAGATTAATAAAGCGTGTTGCCTTTCAGGCTGTCTTATGCTACTATTATATAGATAAATCCATTGTAAGTTTAACCGCTAGGGGTGCTCAACAGCTGAGAGGCGGTTTGATGCCAACCCTGTGAACCTGATCTCGGTAATGCGAGCGAAGGGAAGCGGCAGTAACTTAGACCAAGGGTCTAGTAGTCATGCCGAAGCCCTTGGTTTTATTTTTTGGGAGGTGGCTATGACTCAACTGGAATTGGCAAAACAGGACGTTATTTCACCACAAATGAGGGCGGTGGCAGAGTCTGAAGGGGTTGAGGTTGACTTTATTCGGCAGGGAGTGGCTCAGGGGACGATAGTAATCCCGGCTAACATTAAACACACCAACCTCGTTCCTTGCGGTATAGGTCAGGGGCTTAAAACCAAGGTCAACGCTAATATCGGCACCTCCTCCGACTTTGGTAATATTGATACTGAGTTGGAAAAGCTGCGAGTGGCAATTGATTGCGGCACCGATACAGCTATGGATTTATCAACCGGTGGCGATATATCAGCTATTCGGCGGGCTATTATTACCTCTAGCTCAGTACCAATAGGAACTGTGCCTATTTATCAGGCGGGGATTGAGGCTATAAATAGACATGGCGCCATAGTCAAGATGGCCATTGATGAACTGTTTGCCACCATTGAGGAGCATGCCCGGGATGGCGTTGATTTCTTAACCGTGCATTGTGGAGTAACCCGGTCGGCTGTTGCCCGGCTCAAGCAGCAGGGAAGGATAACCGATGTCGTATCCCGCGGTGGCGCTTTTATTATAGGTTGGATGCTTCACAATGAGCGTGAAAATCCTCTTTATGAGTATTATGACCGCCTATTAGACATAGCCAGGGAATTTGATGTGACGCTGAGCCTTGGCGATGGCTTGCGTCCCGGTAGCTTGGCTGATGCCACTGACCGAGCTCAGATTGAGGAGTTGCTTATTATCGGAGAGTTAGTAAACCGGGCTCAGCAGGCTGGTGTTCAGGCAATGGTTGAGGGTCCAGGCCATCTCCCCCTGAATCAGGTTGAAGCTAATGTCCAGTTACAGAAAGCTATATGCAAGGGAGCCCCCTTCTATGTGTTAGGACCTCTGGTAACTGATGTTGCCGCCGGCTATGACCATATCACTGGAGCTATAGGCGGCGCTATCGCTGCTGCTGCTGGCACCGATTTTCTATGCTATGTAACACCGGTGGAGCACCTTTCCCTGCCCGACCCTGAGGATGTGAAGCAGGGGGTAATAGCCTCGCGCATTGCTGCTCATGCTGGTGATATAGTTAAAGGAGTAAAGGGCGCGTCTGAGTGGGATTTGAAGATGTCTGTGGCACGAAAGAGGCTTGACTGGGAAGAGCAGGCTAAGCTCTCCTTAGACCCGGAGCGGTCTCGTCAGGTTCATTCCAAGCATACCTCGGCAGGAGAAGCGTGCAGTATGTGTGGTGAATATTGTGCCATGGCACTAATGGAAAAATTTTTAGGTATCTCAGCCCCTAAAGGTTTCTAAAGGATAGCCGAGGGAGGGAAATTGACATGCCGATGCTTCACCCGGCAATAGAAGGAGAGGTAGATGCAACTTGATGATGTGACCATATCCAGAGTGATAACCAAAAGTTTCATGGAAGACTTCCAGCAGGCAATGGATGTTGAGGTAGCCATCGGTGGTGCCGGGCCAGCTGGCATGACCGCCGCTTACTACCTGGCAAAAGAGGGGGTAAAAACGGTCGTTTTTGAGAAAAGTCTTCGCCCGGGTGGTGGCATGCCTGGTGGGGGGATGATGTTCAATACTATCGTGGTTCAAGAGGAGGCCAGGGGAATACTGGATGAGTTTAATGTCAGGACTAAAGAATACGAAAAGGGCTACTATATTGCCGATTCTGTTGAGGCGTCCTCAGCTATTTGCTTTAAGACGATCCAGGCTGGAGCTAAGATATTTAATTTGATGAGCATTGAGGATGTGATGATTCGTGAGAACGACAGGATAGTCGGGTTGGTATTGAATTGGAGTGCTGTTGTTTTAGCCGGATTGCATGTAGACCCCTTATCCATGCGGGCAAAGGTGGTAATAGATGCTACCGGCCATGCCAGTGAAATCTGCCACATAGTGGT
>DAOWJH010000052.1 GCA_030640495.1 Dehalococcoidia bacterium
GCCCCTGCATGTTAAGCCTCACTAAAATATTTCATATATATATCTTCCAAAGCGTAGCTTTGAATTTTCATCTGTACCAGTAAGCCATTATTGTCCACGATTGCCTTGGCTATCTGTGGTCTGAGGTCTGCCTGGCAACTAACCAACAGTAAATCACCGGACCTTTCCACACCGATTACACCTTTAATCTGCTTAATGCAATTAACCAGAGCTGAGGTAGTTTCAGCTAGTTGAATCTCAACCCTAAAGCGACCACCACCAAAAGTCTCTCTTCCCAGCTGGTCCAGTTTACCTTCAACCACCATTCGCCCCTTTATCAATATTCCGACACAGTTACAGATTTGCTGAACCTGAGGTAACTGGTGTGAGGAAAGGATAACGGTCATCTTTCGCTCCTTAGCTATTCTTGCTATCAGGCCAAGCATTTCCTTCACACCTTCAGGGTCTATCCCGGCGGTAGGCTCGTCCAAAAAGGCAACCTTAGGCATTTTAATAAGTATATCGGCAATTGCCAGGCGTTGCTTCATTCCTCTGGAGAATTCCTGCACTCTCTGGCCAACTACCTCAGACAGGCCTACTACGTCCAGTGCCTCACCTACCCGCTTCATAACTAGCTCTTCGGAGAAGCCATTCAACCTAGCGGTATAAGCCAGATTGTAGGCGGCGGTCAAGTCCTCATAAAAGCCTACTTTTTCAGGGACATAACCTGAGAGGCGCTTAACCTTGAGGGGCTCACGGGTAGAATTATACCCGCATATACGGGCAACTCCTGAGGTGGGCTCGGTGAGTCCGAGCAGCATTAATATAGTCGTAGTCTTGCCAGCGCCATTGGGACCAAGGAAGCCAAAAATATCACCTTCTTCTATACGAAGGTTTAACTTATCGACGACCGTAGCGTTACCATAGGTTTTGGTCAGGTCTACTGTTTCTACAACTGGTCGCATATTCAGCTCACCGTCTGCCTAGACGTCTAAACATAACTGCCAAGCCAGCAACAACTGCCAGCACAATTATGATACCAACCCATCCCCAAATGGTAGGGGTTAATACTGTTACCCTGAGTTCAATTTCACGAGTTTGGAGGTCTGTGCTCAGAGCTCTCAAGGTAACCAGGTAGTCACCGGTTATTGTTTCGCGGGGCGGCTTTATTACTAAATACAATTCCTGGGCAATCCCGGGCTCCAGAGCCTCTACCTTATCTGTAGGCTCATAGGTTATTGTCCAGCCCGATGGTTTGGTTGATAAGAGGTCAATTTTGTTAATAACCTCTGTTCCGGTGTTAAACACCTTGATTGATAGGCGATTATCCTTACCAGCAGTCACCTCAGTATTAAGTCGTCCTGAAGTAGTATAAAAAGCGAACCTATACAAGGCAGTTACTACTGCCTTAAGCTCAATACTATCCTGTATATCCTCCGAGCTTGCCGCCATTGTTACCATGTAGTCACCAGGTTCGGGCAGTTCACCAGCTAAGGGGGCAAGTCTAACCTTAATTTTGTCGGGGTATGTTTTCCCCGGCTCCAAGCCGATGGCTGGTATTTCCTTCTCTGGATATCCTGCCACGATTGCCACATTCCACTTAGGCGGTCCGGTAACACCAAGTTCAAATGTTCTAAATTCATCGCCCCGCCAAATCAGCTCAACTTCAAATTCAAAGTCGTCTCCTGATTTGCCTGGCAGAACGGGATACAGGCACCGAAGCTCAAGGAGGTTTTCTTCAGGCGAAGAGTCCTCTTCTGCCAACGGCAACAAAGAAAAGTCATTACCACCTTTCTGAGTGGCAAGGGCGGTTTGCTCTCCAGCCAAGCCACCGAGTATAGCCAAGAGCAAGGTGAAACAAAGAAGAAAACGGACTAGTCTAGACCTGTTCATAATTCAACCCCCATTCTGTTGACAAATTATTTGCTCATTTGAAAATCCCTGCATTTCACTGTAGAAAATACAGGGACCGAGGTTAATCTTGAAATATCAGCTATCTCCAACCGTCATTTTCGCTAATCTGTTAAGCAGTATATCCCATACTAAGCGGTAAGTCAAGCCTCCCCTAGTTTGACCAGCTAAATGAAGTAGGGTATAATCCCAACGATAAGAAGGTGATTATTAAATGATAAATCATCACATATGCCTTTTAATCCACCGGCGAAAATGACTCTTATGGCAAGTAATGCTGGAATCTATAAATCAAAGCTTTCAATATTTCAATTGCTCCTGCGGGGATTTGCCGCTGGGGCATATATTGCTATGGGCGCCGCTCTAGCTACTATGTATAATACAGGTGTGGCGAAGTGTGCGATACAGGCTGATTGCTGATAGGCTCCGGGGGATAAAGGAGAAATACGGGAGTTTCAGATAAGCCTCCTACAGATTAATGAGGTTTAGATAGAAATGATTTGCTTAACCATTGATGGTCAAGAAGTTAAAGCAAAAGAAGGTGTGACGGTATTAGAAGCAGCCAGGGAGGCTGATATATACATACCGACGCTATGCTATCATCCCTCTTTAGCCCCCTATGGTGCCTGTCGGTTGTGCATAGTGGAGATTGAGAAGGTGAAGGGCTTTCCCATATCATGCACTACCCCAGCCACTGATGGAATGGTAGTTAACACGAACACGTCGCAGATTCAGGAGTTAAGACGGGGTATTCTAGAGCTTATACTGACTGAACACCCCAATTCATGCCTCACCTGCAATCGTGAAGAACGATGCCAGCCTTTTGATATATGTTTGCGTAGTGTGGCAATAACCGAGCGCTGTGTAGTTTGCCCCAAGAATGGGCGGTGTGAGTTACAAAAGGTAACCGACTACATAGGGCTAGAGGAGGTAACACTACCCTATGCCTATAAAGAGCTATCGATACACCGAGAAGACCCCTTCTTTGAGCGTGACTATAATTTATGTATTCTCTGTGGGCGGTGTGTCAAGGTATGTCAGGAGGTAAGGGGAGCGGGGGCTATTGCCTTTACCTATCGGGGTAGTCAGGTTTTGATTGGGACTGCCTTTGGTCACTCTCTACAGGAATCAGGGTGTCAATTTTGTGGAGCGTGTGTTGATATTTGCCCTACCGGGGCACTAATGGAACAAAGCAGGAAATGGGAGGGTCCAGCTGAGCGTCAGGTAATTACCACCTGTCCCTACTGTGGCGTTGGTTGTCAATTAGAGCTACACGTTAAAGGAGAGAGGGTGATAGAGGTTACTCCCAGCGGTGGGGTAAATCAAGGGCAAGCCTGTGTTAAAGGGCGCTTTGGCATTGCTGAATTTGTTCATCACCGGGAGCGCTTAACCACTCCCCTGATAAGGCGAAATGGGAACTTTGAGGAGGCAACCTGGGAGGCGGCACTAGACCTAGTTGCCAGTAAACTAGCTAGTTATAAAGAGGATGAGGTGGCAGTAATCTCCTCAGCCAAGTGCACTAATGAGGATAACTATGTCGCCCAGAAATTTACCCGGGCGGTATTGGGCACCAACAATGTTGACCACTGTGCCCGTCTTTGCCATGCTCCTACCGTGGTTGGTCTCGTCCAGAGCTTTGGCAGCGGGGCTATGACCAACTCCATCAACGAAATCGGTGATGCTGGCTGTATCCTAGCTATTGGCACCAATACTACCGAGGCTCACCCGGTTATCGGGCTGGAGATAAAGAGGGCAGTGGATAAAGGGGCAAAGCTCATTGTAGCTAACCCCCGCGACATTAGCCTGGTTGGCTGGGCTGACCTATGGTTGCGGCATAACCCTGGCACCGATGTTGCCTTACTCATGGGAATGATGCGGGTTATAGTCGGTGAGGGGCTAATTGACTCATCCTTTATAGAGCAGCGCTGTGAAAACTTTGATGCCTTCAAGGATTCACTCAAAGGTTTTGACCTAGATGTTGTGGAACGGATTACCGGGGTACCTAAGAATCAGGTAGCTGAAGCCGCCAGGATATATGCAACTAATAAACCTTCCACTATCCTCTATGCTATGGGTATTACTCAGCACTCCCACGGTACTGATAATGTAATAGCTACGGCTAATCTGGCGATGCTCACCGGAAACATCGGTAAGCCGTCAACCGGGGTTAATCCCCTCAGGGGGCAGAACAATGTGCAGGGTGCCTGTGACCTGGGAGCACTACCCAATGTCTATCCTGGCTATCAGGCAGTAGCTGACCCAGCTATCAGGCAGAAATTTGAGGCTGCCTGGGGTTGCTCTTTAGACCCTAATCCGGGGCTGACCCTGACCGAGATTCTTGACACCGCCTATGAGGGGCAAATGAAGGCGATCTACCTTACCGGCGAGAACCCAATGCTAAGTGAGCCTGACGCTAAGCATGCCCGAGAGGCACTTGAGCAGCTTGAATTCTTTGTGGTTCAGGATGTTTTTCTTTCTGAGACGGCTCGGCTGGCTGATGTTGTTTTGCCGGCGGTAACCTTTGCCGAGAAGGATGGCACCTTTACCAATACCGAGAGACGGGTACAGCGGGTGAGGAAGGTAATAGAGCCCATAGGCAACGCCAGACCTGACTGGTGGATTACCTGCCAGATTGCCCAGCGGATGGGGAGTAAAGGCTTTGATTTTAGCCATCCCTATCAAATTATGGACGAAATTGCCAATCTTACCCCAAGCTATGGTGGCATTTCCTATGAGCGCCTGGAGGGAGGTGGCTTGCAGTGGCCCTGCCCCAATAAAGAACACTCAGGGACAGCCATCCTACACACCGAGCAGTTCACCAGAGGCAAGGGGCACTTTATACCACTGGAGTATAAGCCACCTATGGAGCTTCCCGATGATGAGTATCCCTTAGTACTAACCACCGGGCGCAACCTGTATCACTTCCACACCGGCACCCTAACCCGGAAGGTAAAGGGGCTCAACATATTGAGGAGTGAAGAGCTCGTGGAAATAAACCCCAGCGATGCCTCAGCCTTAGGCATTACCGATGGGGAAATGGTAAAGGTCATTTCTCGGAGGGGAGAAGTAACAGCTAAAGCAAGGGTCACCGAGGTGTCACCGGCAGGGGTAGTCTTTATGACTTTCCATTTTGCCGAAAGCCCAGC
>DAOWJH010000035.1 GCA_030640495.1 Dehalococcoidia bacterium
ATTTATCGTAGCCGAGAAACTATTGATGCCACCAAAATCGACCTGATGAAATGGTAGTTGGGGGAGTTTGAGAGGGGCGAAGCCCCTTTAAAAGAAATTCTTCCTCCTCTCCTTATTCTGGTATCGTAATCGGGAGAGTTTGAGAGGGGCAAAGCCCCTCTCAGGAAATTCTCTTTCCCCTTCCCCTTATCAAGGGGAAGGGGGATAAAGGGGGATAGGGTTCTAAACAAATATCTAAGGGGTGAGGTTGATAAACAATATGTGGGTTGAGGTTAAAAAGGCGCAAAGCTTGATGATAGCTGAGATGTGGAAGGAATTCTTTGAGGGTGAAGGGATTCCGACTCGTATCCTGCCCGCCTCAGGCGAGGTTATAGGTCAGGAGTCAGCTACCTATCTTATTCTGGTGCCTAAAGAAAAAGAGCATGTTATCCAAGAGGTGTTAAGGAAGCTATAATGCCGTATCAATTAGCCTGGCTTATTTTTCTGCTACCGTTTTTTGCATTTGTAATAATTTCATTTTTTGTCAGACCCTTCCTGAACCATAAGCCTAAGCTCAGCGGCTATATAACTATTGCTGCTATCTCTGGTTCTCTCTTCCTGTCCATCTGGGCGCTGATAGCGGTGCTGGCTGCCCCAGGTCATGAGCTGCCGATACCTGATATTAATTGGGTTATTATTGAGGGTGGGGTTACCATTCACCTCGGGTTGATAATGAATTCGCTAACCGCGGTGATGCTCATTGTTGTTACCGTGGTCAGCCTGATGGTGCAGATTTATTCACAGGGTTATATGCATGGCGACCCGGGTTATCACCGCTACTTTGCCTTTATGTCACTGTTCACCACTTCAATGCTGGGTCTGGTTGTGGCTGACAATCTACTCTTCCTGTATGTCTTCTGGGAGCTGGTGGGCTTGTGCTCTTACCTTCTCATTGGCTTCTGGTTCCATCGTCCAGCGGCGGCTAATGCGGCTAAGAAGGCTTTTATTGTTACCCGGCTTGGTGACTTTGGCTTTCTGGCAGCAATACTACTCTTGTTCCATAATACTGGCACTTTTGATATCGCTCAGCTTCATAGCTTGGCTGTGGCTGGAACTCTGGCAGGCACAACTCTTACCTGGGCAGCTATTGGTATCTTCGCTGGTGCTGTGGGCAAGTCAGCCCAGTTTCCACTCCATGTATGGCTGCCTGATGCTATGGAGGGTCCGACCCCGGTTAGCGCCTTAATCCATGCGGCGACTATGGTGGCGGCTGGTGTTTTCCTGGTAGCCCGCATGTTTCCCCTCTTTGCCCATTCGGAACAAGCATTGCTCACCGTAGCTGTTATTGGTGGCTTCACCGCTATTTTTGCCGCCACTATGGGTCTGGTAATGACTGATATTAAGCGGGTTCTGGCATATTCCACCATCAGTCAGCTCGGTTATATGATGCTGGGGCTGGGCACTGGTGGTGTAGCTATTGGTATTTTTCACCTGTTCAATCATGCCTTCTTCAAGGCACTGTTATTTCTAGGTGCGGGCAGTATCAATCACGCCACCGGGACATTTGATATTCGGGAAATGGGCGGACTGCGTAGGCTGATGCCGTGGACATATGCTACCTTTGTTATCGCTTCACTGAGCATTGCTGGTATCTGGCCCCTTTCTGGGTTCTGGGGCAAGGATGAAATTCTAGTCAGCTCTCTGGCAAGCCAGCCTATCTTATTTTACCTTGCCATGCTCACTGTGTTTATGACCGCCTTTTATATGTTCCGGGTGGTATTTCTTACCTTCGGTGGTCAGTATCGTGGAGGCGGTTCCGGCACCAAGCCTCGCCAATCGCCATCATTTATCGGGGGTGAGGTTGATAAAAAACCCCATGAATCGCCATCGGTAATGGTTATGCCTATGGTAGTTCTGGCAATCCTGGCGGTGGTCTCCGGTTTCTGGAATGTTACTGGGCAGTTTGGCAAGTTTATGGGTCATGGTGAAACCTATAGCTTTGTTCAAGGCTTCTTTGGTATTTTAGCTCACCCCCTGCCCTGGGTATCACTAATACTGGCTGGTTTGGGTATTCTTCTTGCTTATGCTATGTATAGTGCTAAATGGCTATCGGCGGAGCGACTAGGCAGGATGTTTGCCCCACTATATACCCTGTTCTCTAGGAAATACTGGTTTGATGAGCTTTATGAGAATATCTTTGTCGGTAAGGCGTTGGTCAATGGATTCTTTGCCGGCTTACAGCAGTTTGATAACAAGGGTGTGGATGGGGCGGTAAATGGGGTAGCTAATGCCACTATGGCTGGGAGCAGAGCCATCAGGCGAGCCCAGACCGGTCAACTACAGCTCTACGGACTGTTCATCGGCATCGGTGTATTGGCTATTATTATCTGTATCTATTTCTTTGGATAAATATTGTATGAGGAAGTTTGAAGGGGCGAAGCCTCTTCAAGAACACTCCTCCCCCTCTCCTTTGAAGGTGAGGGGCAAAGGGGGGTGAGGTAGATAAATAATCTTTACAGGAGTTGGGTAGTTGGGTTTTAATTATCTAACCACCATAATCTTTCTGCCGGTAGCGGGGGCAATCATAATCGCCTTCCTGCCTAATCTTGGCCATAGGTGCATTAAGCGCCTGGCGGCTGTTTTTACCTTCATTCCTCTGGCTTTATCTGTCTTTCTCTTTTGTAATTTTGATAAGTCGCTGGGTGCCGCCGGGGTAATTCAATTTGGGGAAAAGGTGTCATGGATTCCAGCCATTAATGCCTTCTACCATGTTGGTGTTGATGGCCTAAGCCTGCCTTTAGTAATACTGATGACCTTTCTTGGTTTCTTGGTAGTTCTCCTCTCATGGAAGATAGACCTCAGACTCAGGGAGTATTTTGCCTGGCTCCTATTACTGGAAACAAGCATTCTGGGGGTGTTTTGCTCCCTTGACCTTCTGCTGTTCTTCCTCTTCTGGGAGATAGAGATTATTCCTATGTATTTCCTAATCTCCATCTGGGGGACAGGCAGGAAGGAATACTCAGCCATAAAGTATGTTGTTTATACTTTATTTGGCAGTGCTATGATGCTGGCTGGCATCCTTAGCTTATACTTCACCACCGGTAGCCTCAGTATGGTGGACTTAGCCCAGAGTGGTCTTGGCTCGTTTACCGCAGTCATTCCCACGGTAGCTATCTTCTTCCTTCTCTTTATCGGCTTTGCCATTAAGCTACCTGTCTTTCCGCTACATACTTGGTTACCTGATGCCCATACCGATGCCCCAACTGCGGTTAGCGTGGTGCTGGCTGGAGGGCTACTTAAGATGGGTGGCTACGGGATGATTCGCCTGTGTGTAACCATATTCCCACAGGTTGCCCATAGCTATGCGCCTATTCTGGTGGCGTTGGCTGTAGTTAGTGTCCTGTATGGCGCCGCAGTAACTATGAGGCAGACTGACCTCAAGCGGCTGATTGCTTACAGCAGCATCAGCCACATGGGCTATGTGCTGTTAGGCATCTTTGCCCTGAGTCAGGTCAGTCTGACTGGAGCTGCCCTGCAGATGTTCAGTCACGGCTTTATTACCGGGCTTCTATTTGCTATGGCTGGGCTAGTTATGCACAATGTTGATGAGCGTGACCTCAGGAAGCTCGGCGGTCTGGCTCGTCAAATGCCAATTATTGCTGTCATATTCTCTATAGGGGGCTTAGCTGCCTTAGGCCTGCCGACCACCAGTGGCTTCGCTGCCGAGTTTCTAGTTTTCGTGGGTAGCTTTTCCAGCACTACTGTTTCCGGAATTCAAATTTACACCATCCTGGCTGTACTGGGTATTGTCATCACCGCCGGATATATTTTGTGGATGTTACAGTGCATATTCTATGGTTCGCCATTGGAAAAATATGATGGTGTCAAGGATGCTGATATTTTAGAAAGAGCCTATATGTTTATCTTTGTGGCTGTGATTATGCTGGTTGGTATCTATCCAGCCATCCTGACTGATATTATTAAGCTTGGCATTTTGCCTGTAGTATGAGGTCGTTTATGAGGAGAGTTTTAGGGAAAGCTTGAGAGAGGAAGGTTGAAGGGGCATAGCCCCTTCAGAACCTGCATTCCCCTTCCCCTTATCAAGGGGAAGGGGATAAAGGGGATAGGGTTACAAATGATAATGATTGGCGTAGGGGCGGTAATTGAGGATGGGGCTGGCAGAATACTTTTGGTAAAGCATATCCCGGAGAGGGGTGGATTCTGGCAGGGTAAGTGGATATGCCCTGGCGGGGAATTGGAGTCGGGGGAAACAATAGAGGAGGGAATTAAAAGAGAGGTGAAAGAGGAGACCCAGCTTGAAATAGATTTAGTTGCACCCTTACACCCCTTTGATAGGATTGTCAGGTCAAATGATAAGGTCACTCTCCATGTCATTTACATTGATTATCTAGCCAGGGTAACCGGGGGTAAGCTTAAGCCAGGCAGTGATATCGGTCAAGCCATATGGGTGGAAAAAGAGCGTATTCCCCAGATATGGGAGGACCTGCATGACGATACCAAAAAGCTTCTCCAGATAGCCAGGATTATTGGTGTTTCAAAGGAGTAGATTTTGAACCTTGAGCTGTTTATACCAGAATTAAGTTTAGCTGCCTTTGCCATAGTGGTAATCCTGCTTGACCTTTTTACCCGGCGGAAGGGACTGCTGGTGGCGGTCAGCCTGGCCGGTCTGGTGGTATCGGCTGGCTTCACCATAGCTATGTGGGGGGGTGGCTCTCAGGCTATCTTCAATAATATGCTGGCGGTGGATAACTTTGCCCTGTTCTTCAAGCTGCTATTTCTAGGTATTGCCGCTCTGGTTATTCTAGCCTCGGTGGATTATGTGTCTAAGTTTGCTCGCTTTCGGGGCGAATACTATGCCCTGGTGCTTCTATCTACCCTGGGTATGATGCTGATGGCAGCTACCGCCGAGCTAATCGCTATCTATATTGCCTTGGAGCTGACCAGCATCTCTCTATATATCTTGGCTGGCTTTCTCAAAGACCCCAAGTCAACTGAAGCCTCACTCAAATACTTACTGCTGGGGGCAGTAGCCTCGGCGGTGCTGCTCTATGGCATGGCGCTGGTTTTTGGCTTTACCGGGGAAACTCAGCTGGGGGAGATTGCCCGAACTATCCAGGCGATGCCTCCACAAGCCCTCCTCGCCAGCCCAGCACTTATTTTAGGCATTGTGCTGCTGGTAGCCGGCTTCGGTTTCAAGATTGCTGCTGTCCCCTTCCATATGTGGGTGCCCGATGTCTATGAGGGGGCACCAACGCCGATAACCGCCTATCTCTCTGTGGGCAGCAAGGCTGCCGGTTTTGCCATTATCTTGCGGGTGTTCTATTCTGCCTTCGGCCTTCCTGAGTGGCTCAGTCTGGACTGGGGGCTAATCTTCGCCGTGCTCAGTGCTATTGGTATGACCCTGGGCAATGTAGTCGCCATTTCCCAGACCAATATCAAACGAATGTTGGGTTACTCCAGCATAGCTCAGGCTGGCTACCTTATGGTGGGATTAGCCACGGTAGGGCTTTCTCCAGCCGCAGATATTCTGGGTCGGAGCGGGCTTCTATTCTTCTTAGCCAGTTATGCGCTCACCAATCTGGGGGCATTTATTGCTATTATTGCCATCTCGGGCAAGCTCAATAGCGACCTGATTGACCATTATTCAGGGATGGGCAAGCGGGCGCCACTACTGGCTTTAGCTCTGACCCTGTGCCTTATCTCTCTTATTGGTCTGCCCCCTGCCGCTGGCTTTATGGCGAAATTCTATATTTTCAGCGGGGCGGTCCACCATGGCCTGCTGTGGCTGGTGATTATAGCCGTAATCAACAGTGTAATATCAGCCTACTACTATCTCAGGGTGGTGAAGGTGATGTGGCTTGGTCAGCCAGCCTCAGCCGAAAAGGTGCCCTCTTCCCCAGCACTACGGGTAGCCCTGTCCATTTCCTGTTTGGGCGTCCTGCTCCTTGGTGTTATCCCCGGCTACATAATGAAGCTAGCTGAAGTGGCAGCTAGGATGTTCATTTTTTAACTGTGGTTGATAAACACTCTAAAAATTAGCCACCGGGGGTGGCATGCGCTTGTGGCTGCTAGTCGCTATCATAGACTCAATCTTTTCTCTCAGCTCATTTGAGGCTTTGCCAGTAACCAGATAGCGGTCAAGTTCCTCATAGCTGAGCCCTAGCTCATCTTCA
>DAOWJH010000094.1 GCA_030640495.1 Dehalococcoidia bacterium
CAAGATAGCCGAACTGATAATTAGACTTAGCTGAGTACAACCTGAATTGAAATGAGCACCAGATGACGAAGGCGAAAGATGTATGGGTAGTAGCCGAGCACTCGGCAGATAAAATTGAAGATGTAACCCTGGAGATGATAGGAGAGGGACGCAGACTAGCCCAAAAGTTAGACCAGCAAACCTGTGTCGTCCTTATTGGATACCAAAAGCCACCGCCTCTACAGCTTCTGTCAAGCCATGGCGTTGATAGACTTTACCTAGTTGATGACCCACTTCTAGCTGATTACACCACTGATGCCTACGCATCAGTATTGATTAGCCTTATTAAACAGCAACTCCCATCTATTATCCTCTTTGGGGCGACGGCGAATGGTAGTGTTCTTGCTTCAACCATTTCAGCTCGTATGCAGATTGGCTTGCTCTCAGGTTGCACAGCATTGAACATAAATGATGCAGGCATTCTAGAGGCAACTCGTCCTCTATACGAAGACAAGATTTATAGCACTGCAGTATTCCAAGCCAGTACCTTCCCCCGAATAGCTACCATAAAGCCTGGTGCTATTGGGGTTGGTAAGGCAGAACTATCTGGACAAACTCAGGTGGAAGAGGTGCACCCACACATCACCGCCGAGGACATCAGAACTAAGGTTATAGGCTATACTCAGGCTGACCCTCGTACCCTGGACCTGGCTGAAGCAGACATAATTGTAGCTGGTGGGCATGGAGCCTCAACTATGAGTAATTGGCATTTAGTCGAGGAGTTGGCTGATGCTTTGGGAGGTGCCATTGCCGGCTCTAGGATGGCTATGGATGATGGCTGGGTAACCCGGGAACAGCTAATAGGACAATCAGGCAAGACCGTTAAACCCGCATTATATGTAGCACTGGGCATCTCTGGGGCTAGCCAGCATACCGAAGGTATGAAAGAATCAGAGCGGGTCATTGTAATAAACAAGGAAAGAGGGGCAGCAGTTTTCAAGTTAGCCAACCTGTCTATTTTGGCTGACCTGACTGAGGTGCTACCCGCATTAATTGCCAAGCTGGGGGAACTTCGGCGGTCTGCCACAGATTCAGAGAATGACTCTTCTTGAAGATAGGTCATGGTCCGGCTTGGGGAACTCCTTGCCTGGCCAGGCTAGCTATTTTGCAGCCGTAAAATAAACTTTTCAAAGGTGATAATAAAGTATCTATGACACCAGTTAGTGACATTTATTGGCACATCTCAGGATACGCCATTTTTTGGATATTATTCGCTATCGCCTTTGGCCTGTTCGCTCAGAGGGTTTACTTCCTCTTTCGCCTCCTGCGCTTAGGACGAAGGGAAGAGCGCTCCCAGAACTTGGGGCACAGAATCAAAACCATGTTAGTCGAGGTCTTTCCCCAATGGTGTAACTTGAAAACCGTTACCCGCCAAGACCTGGCTGGCATTGGGCATTCCCTTTTGTTCTGGGGCTTTGGTCTGTTCCTTATTAGCTATATCATCTTTATCGGTCTGGGGGGAGGATTCGGCCTTTCCTCAGTGCTCGCCGGTAGCACATTTGAGACAGCCTATTCCTCAATTCTAGATATCGCCGGCTTGTTTGTCTGTGCCGCCATAGTCTGGGCGGCTATCAGGCGTTATATCATAAGACCCGAGCGATTAGAAGCAAGCTTCGAAGCTGGCATTATTTTGCTGCTGGTTATTACCCTTATGGTGCTCCATTTTTGCATAGAGGGCTTTGGCTATGCTGCTTACAACATTTCTGCCTCTTATCCCCCCATAGGCGCTGCCTTCGCCAGCTTCCTGATTAGCACGGATATATCGGAAAGCACATTGGTAGCGGTATACAAAGGGCTTTGGTGGCTCCACTACGCTATAATCCTGGGCTTTCTGGTCTATATTCCTCGCTCAAAACATCTCCACATCCTCGCCTCCCCCTTCAATGTATTGTTTAAGTCCTTGGCTCCTAAGGGAGCTCTGAACCTCATTGACCCGGAAAAGGCTGAGACCATCGGGGCATCAAAAATCCAGGACTTCACTTGGAAGCAATTGCTTGACCTTTATGCCTGTGCGGTGTGCGGACGGTGCCATGCCAATTGCCCGGCTACCCTTAGTGGTAAGCCCCTCAACCCCAGGGAAGTGATTCTGAATCTTAAAGACCATTTGCTAGAGGTAGGCCCCCAATTGCTTAAAGGAGAGACCCCTTCTGCCAACCCTGGCACAGCCATGATTGAAGATGTGCTCACCGAAGAGGTGATATGGAATTGCACTACCTGCTATGCTTGCCAGGAGGTCTGCCCGGTTGGTATAGAGCATACAGTCAAACTTATTGATATGAGGCGAAACCTGGTAGAGCACGGCCGGGTAAGCCCCAGTGTAGCCAAGGCTCTGGAGAGTGTGCGGTTGCTGGGTAACCCCTGGGAGCAACCCCAGAGTGCTCGGCTGGATTGGGCTGAAGGGCGGAAGGTGAATTTAATTCAGGACCGAGAAGAGGTGGATGTGCTATACTGGGTCGGATGCGCCGGGGCTTATGACCCTCGGTCACGTGACATATCTCTAGCTGTGGTGAGCCTTTTGGAAAGGGCTGGCGTCAATTATGCTCTTCTAGGCACTGAGGAAAGGTGCTGTGGTGACCCAGCACGGCGTATGGGGGAAGAGGGTCTATTTCAAATGCTAGCACGGTCAAATATAGAGGTCTTGAAAAAATATAGCTTTAACCGGATTCTCACCCATTGCCCCCATTGTTACAACATGCTTAAGAATGAATATCCTCAATTAGGCGCCCAGTTTGAAGTGGTGCATCATTCCCAGTTTCTGCTAGAGCTAATTCACTCGGGGAAGATTAAGCTGCAGGAGAGGCAGGAGCTTAGATTAACCTTCCACGACCCCTGCTACTTGGGGCGTTACAATGACATATATGACCCCCCACGCCAGGTTTTGCAAGCCATTTCCAAGGCAACAATGATAGAAATGAGGCTTAATAAGACAAAGGCTATGTGTTGTGGTGCTGGGGGTGGTCAAATCTGGATACAGTCAGAAAAGGGACGCCGTATTGAGGACATGAGGTTTGAGCAGATTCAGGAGGTGGATGCCCAAGTTGTGGCTACAGCTTGTCCCTATTGCACTATAATGCTGGATGCGGTGGCGCAGATAAAGGAGCCAACCGGCAAAATTAAGGTTATGGACATAGCTGAGCTAGTAGTTAGGGCGCTAGCCCAATAAGCATAATCTTGTTTGGGTGAGATTAAATGAAGATAGTCGTCTGTGTTAAGCAAGTTTTGGATACAAGGGTTCCTCTGGCAGTTAATGGCTCAGTAGTGCAGAAGGAACCCTCCCCCATTTACATAATGAATCCAGCCGACCGCATCGCCCTGGACAAGGCTCTGGAAATGAAAGCTTCATTGGCGGGTGAAGAGATAACAGTAATTACGGCAGGTCCGGCTAGGGCAGAGCAAGTTCTACATATGGCGCTGGCCGCTGGGGCTGATGAGGTAGTTCACCTTAAAGATGAGGCATTTGAAGCTTCTGATGCCTATACTACTGCTCTGGCTCTGAGCCGGGTGATTAAGGAGCTGAACTATACTATGATTCTCTGCGGTAACAGAAGCCTGGATATTGGTGCTAGTCAGGTTCCGGCTTTTCTCGCCGAGTCCCTGGGCATTCCTCAGGTAACAGGAGTGATGGAGTTAGAGATTATGTCCCCGGGGCGAGTTAAGCTATGGCGCCGCTTGGAGAAAGGAAGGCGTCAGGTCATTGAGTGCCCTTTACCTGCGCTTTATGCAGTAGATTCATCTGCCGGACAGCCTCGATATGTCTCCGAGTTCTCCCTGAGGCAGGCTGCGAAGCGGAGGATTAGGAGCCTTACACTGGCTGATATCGGCTTGACTCAGGTCGATGTCGGCCCTCAGGCATCCCTGATTCGGGTCGTAAGCCTGTCACCTCCTAAGCCAAGACCTAAGAAAATCTACATACCAGATGGTAGCCTATCAGCTTCACAGAGGATGAGCTACTTGCTATCTGGTGGATTAGCTAAGGGAAAAGAAAGTAGCCTCTTGGAAGGCACAGCTGATTATCTTGCCGAGCAGATAATAAAATATCTTATAGACGAGGGAATACTGCCTAAATAATTAGCCCCCCAATGCTAACAGCCCTCCCCAAATGCACTTTGTAGAGCAACATTGCAGTAAGCTCTAAATGGTATTCATCTCGGGGCTAGCAACCAGAGTACTATAACAATATGTTATAGGCCCTTGACAAATTTTAAAAATAGGAGTAGAATGATAGATTGTAATTATGCCTCTCAAGTTTTCACCTTATTATGTTTCTCCACTAGCTACAGGTTTTATTTTGGCCTAGTACCACAATAATGCAGAGATTCCGCACGTTTGCTTAGGAATTAGGAAAGGTTTTTATGTCATCAACACCAAGTGAAACGAGAATACCTTCCGTTTATAGAAAATCTTATGCCAGGTTACCCCGAATACTAGATGTCCCCAATCTGATCAAAGTTCAACTAGACTCATTCCAGTGGTTTCAAGAAGAGGGTTTAAGGCAACTGCTGGAGGAAGTATCTCCCATCAAGGACTTTACTGGCAACAGGCTGGAACTTAGCTTCACAGGCTATGAGTTCCGTATTCCTCCTGACTGGAAAACTGAGCAAGCATGTCGCCAGCGAGACCAGACTTACTCAGTCCCGCTCTATATCAGGGCAAAGTTGCTGATTAAAGGGACAGGGGAAATCAAGGAGCAAGACCTATTTTGGGGTGACCTCCCGTTGATGACAGCTAGAGGCACCTTTATCACCAGTGGAACTGAACGGGCAGTAGTAAGTCAGTTACTCCGTTCTCCCAGTATCTATTTTACTATTGAAGAAGATGCTACTAGTGGGCGTGAATTATGCCATGCTAAGCTAATCCCTAGTCGTGGGGCCTGGCTAGAGTTTGAGACCAGCAACCGCGATGTAATCTCAGCCAAGATAGACGGTAAACGGAAGATTCCTATTACCACACTGCTGCGCATTATTGGCTACAGTAGTGATGAGCAATTGCTCAACCTGTTTCCCACAGAGGACAACTCTTCAGAGCACCAGTTTATCAAGTCAACTATAGAGCATGAGCCCCTGGTTAGGAATGAAAATGAGGCTCTAATTGATATCTACAAAAAATTACGCCCCGGGGACCCGCCTCATATTGAAAATGCCAGAAAGCTAATAAATAACCTGTTCTTTAATTCCCAGCACTACGACTTGGGGAATGTAGGGCGATATAAGCTTAATAAACGATTAGGGCTTAAGATTAAGGAAGGTCAACGAGCCCTGAGCACGGAAGACGTTGTAGAGATAGTCAGGCACATTATTATGGTTAATAATGGCAATGACATTGCTGATGATATTGACCATCTAGGAAATCGGCGAGTGCGCACTGTTGGTGAGCTAATTCAAAACCAGTTTCGCATTGGATTGTTGCGCCTAGAGCGAGTAGCCAGGGAGCGGATGAGCATTATCAGTACTGAGGCAGCTACTCCCAGTGCCCTGGTCAACATTCGCCCGGTAGTGGCAGCTATTAGGGAGTTCTTTGGTGGCTCACAGTTATCACAATTTATGGATCAAACCAACCCACTGGCTGAGCTAACTCATAAGCGCCGGCTATCAGCGATGGGACCGGGAGGTCTGTCTCGTGAGCGTGCTGGCTTTGATGTTCGCGATGTCCACTTTTCCCACTACGGGAGGATCTGCCCGATTGAGACGCCAGAGGGGCCTAACATTGGTCTCATCGGCTCTCTAGCTACCTATAGCCTGATTAACCAGTATGGTTTTATTGAGACGCCATACCGCAGGGTTATTAGCGAGGTGAGTAATACTTATGACAGGCTGGTGGGTAAGACAACCAGGGAGGCAGTGGTTGACGACAAGGGCGCTACCATAGTTAAAGCTGGAGCTACTATTACCCCCCGGCTTGCTACCAAATTTTCCCATTTACCCCCCAAGAGCATAAAGGTAGTGCCTTTTGTCTCTGATGAGGTCGTCTACCTAACTGCCGACAAAGAGGACGAATATACTATTGCTCAGGCTAATGTTCAGCTTGATGACAAAAGCCAATTTGTAGATGAAAAAGTTGAAGCCAGGCTGGGTGACCGCTATCTAACAGAGGTACCTGATAAAATTGATTTTATGGACGTGTCACCCATGCAAATATTCAGTGTTGCCACATCGCTAATACCCTTCCTGGAGCATGATGATGCCAATCGTGCCCTGATGGGCTCTAATATGCAGAGGCAAGCTGTGCCCCTGCTTCGCCCTGAGGCACCTCTGGTAGCTACTGGTATGGAAATGGAAGCCGCCAAGTATAGCGGGCAGGTGCTGTTTGTTAAAAATGCTGGAATAGTAACCTCAGTTACCAGCTCAAGGATTGTAGTTACCACGGATGATGGTGATAAAGACACCTACCCATTAATGAAATTCGTAAGCACTAATCAGGGGACATGTATTAACCAGTGCCCTATAGTAAAAAATGGTGACCGAGTGGAGCCGGGACAGGTTCTAGCCAATAGCTCAGCTACTGAACAGGGGGAGCTGGCTCTAGGGCAGAATGTGTTATGCGCCTTCATGAGCTGGGAGGGTTATAATTATGAGGATGCCATTATCATTAGTAATCGCTTAGTTGAGAGGGACAAGTTTACCTCAATTCACATTGAGAAGTATGAGGTAGAAGCTCGAGATACCAAATTAGGAGCTGAGGAAATCACCAGAGATATACCCAATGTAAGTGAGGAAAGTCTGCGTGAGCTTGATGAAAATGGCATTGTTCGGATTGGCGCCAAGGTGAATCCAGACGATATACTGGTGGGTAAAATTACTCCAAAGGGGGAGACGGAGCTATCGGCTGAAGAGAAACTGCTACGGGCTATCTTTGGTGAGAAAGCCCGAGAGGTGAAGGATACCTCTCTACGAGTGCCTCATGGTGAACGAGGCAAGGTGATTAATGTCAGAGATTTTTCTGGTGATGATTTACCAGTTGGTGTTAAGAAATGGGTACAGGTGTGGGTTGCCCAGAAACGAAAGGTTTCGGTAGGGGATAAGCTAGCCGGGCGACATGGCAACAAGGGGGTTATTTCTGTTATTGCTCCGGCTGAGGATATGCCCTTCCTACCTGATGGCACACCGGTAGATATCATCCTTAATCCTATAGGCGTCCCGTCACGGATGAATATTGGCCAGGTTCTGGAAACACATCTAGGCTGGGCTGCCCAGATGCTGGGCTTCAAAGCGCTCACCCCTGTCTTTGATGGTGCCGATGATACTACAATTGAGGATGCTCTAGCCAGGGCATGGCTAGCTCAAAAAGCTGGGGTGGTTAACCTTGACCCCAGTAATGAGAACCCCCCCATGCAACTGGAGGTAGCTAAGGCGTGGGTTACCAGTCATGGCTACGATGGAGACAAGGTGTTCAGTGATGATTGCCGGGGGGAGGCAAAGGAGGTTTGCCTGCGCCTATGGCTTGAAGATTTAGGCATAGCTAGCCGAGAGCTTAACCCGCAGGAGCTAGAGGAGGCGGTGAGCCAAGTAAGTAGTGAAAGGAATCTCTCCCCACCTATCATGGGCAAGGTTATACTCTGTGATGGGCACAGTGGTGAACCATTTGACCAGCCGATAACAATAGGTAACATCTATATGATGAAGCTAATTCACTTGGTTGAAGATAAGGTTCACGCCCGCTCTACTGGACCCTACTCTTTGATTAGCCAACAACCGCTGGGTGGCAAAGCTCAATTCGGGGGGCAACGTTTTGGTGAAATGGAGGTATGGGCACTAGAAGCCTATGGTGCTATCCACAATCTCCAAGAAGTTCTGACTATAAAGTCGGATGATGTGACTGGTCGAGCCAAAACCTATGAGGCTATAGTTAAGAATGAGGCTATTCTCCAACCGGGCATTCCAGAATCGTTCAAGGTTCTGGTTAAGGAGCTGCAAAGCTTAGGGCTTGCCATTGAGGTGATTAATGAAGAAGAGAAGGTAGCCTTTGCCGAGGAAACTAAGGAAGTCCCTGAAGCAGAGGGGAATTTGAAGTTACCGGAGAGCCCCCTTGCCCAGGGAGAGGTGAAAGAGGAAAATGCTTGAAGTTAATGATTTTGATGCTGTCCGTATCTCCCTAGCTTCACCGGAGCAGATTAGGAGCTGGTCCTATGGGGAGGTAACCAAGCCAGAGACTATCAACTACCGCACCCTGAAGCCAGAAAGGGATGGGCTTTTCTGTGAGAGGATTTTTGGTCCAACTAAAGACTTTGAATGCACTTGTGGTAAGTATAAGAGGATACGCTATAAGGGTATTATTTGCGATAAGTGTGGTGTTGAGGTAGCCCGGGCTAAGGTGCGGCGGGAACGGATGGGACATATTGAACTGGCATGTCCGGTGAGTCATATCTGGTTTGCCAAGGGGATACCTAGCCGATTGGGGCTACTGCTTGACCTATCATCACGGAATCTGGAGCGTGTTCTATATTTCTCCCATTATATTGTCACCTCTGTAGATGAGGAGGCACGCCAGGAAGCAATTAAGCAGGTTGAGGAGAGCAGCTCACAGGAAATAGCTGAGCGCCAGCGTACCCTTGAGGCTAAAATCACAGAGATAGAACAGAAGGGGGCAACAGTAGAGGAAGTAAATCAGCTCCAGCGCAATTTTATTGATGAAAGAATACTGCTTGAGGAAAAGCTTCCGGTTAATGTAGAACAGCTAAAAGACCTCAGGAAAGGCGCATTGCTCACCGAGAATCAATACCACGAACTTAAAGAGAAATATGGTCAGGTTTTTGAGGCTGGGATGGGAGCTGAAGCCATTCTCCAGCTTCTTAAAGATATTGACCTTGACGAGATACGCAATAATTTACTCCAAGAAATCCGTTCTAGTTCAGGTCAACGCCGCAAGAAGGCAAGCAAGCAGCTACAACTAGTGGAAGCCTTCCGCCGTAGTGGCAATAAGTCAGAGTGGATGGTTGTAACTGTGCTACCTGTCCTACCCCCCGATCTCCGGCCTATGGTTCAACTAGACGGGGGGCGGTTCGCTACCAGTGACCTTAATGACCTATACCGACGAGTTATCAACCGTAATAACCGATTGCGCCATTTGCTGGAAATTGGGGCACCAGAAATTATTGTGCGTAACGAGAAACGGATGCTCCAGGAAGCAGTTGACTCCCTTATTGATAATGGGAAAAGGGGACGAACTGTCTCAGTCAGTGGCAATCATAAATTGAAGTCACTGTCAGATATGCTCCGAGGTAAACAAGGACGCTTTCGCCAGAATCTGCTGGGCAAGCGGGTTGACTACAGCGGGCGCTCGGTCATTGTCGTTGGTCCAGAGCTCAAGCTTCATCAATGCGGTTTACCCCGACGGATGGCTCTGGAGCTATTCAAGCCATTCATTATGCACCGCCTAGTGAAGCAAGGGCTTGCCCACAACATTAAGAGTGCCCGTCGGCTGGCGGAGAGAGCTAAGCCAGAAATATACGACATTCTTGAGGAGGTGGTTAAGGAGCGACCGGTGTTGCTCAACCGGGCTCCCACTTTGCACCGACTTAGCATCCAAGCTTTCGAGCCAGTGCTCATTGATGGTAGTGCCATCCAGATTCACCCTCTGGTATGTGCTGCTTTCAATGCTGATTTTGATGGTGACCAGATGGCGGTTCACATCCCCCTGTCTAAAGCAGCAGTCAAAGGGGCTAGAGAGATGATGCTCAGCATTCACAATATGTTGCTTCCATCTTCTGGTGAGCCAATAATAACCCCAACCCTGGATATGGTTCTCGGCTGCTACTACCTGACTACCATCAAGCCTGAAGCTAAGAGAGAAGGCGCAGTCTTTGGCAGTTTTGAAGAGGCAAAGCTTACCTATGAACTTGGGGCTATTGACCTCAGAGCTGAGATTGAGGTCAGGGAGCGGCAAGGGGGCGAGCAAAGGATTAAGACTAGCGTTGGCCGCATTATCTTTAATGAGGTCTTACCCCTGGAGCTAGGCTTCTACAACAAGACAATTGATAAGTCAGCCTTAAAGCAGATAGTAACTGATTGCTATAAGCTACTAAGTAATGAAGATATGGCAGTGGTGCTGGACAATCTCAAACAATTGGGCTTCCACTATGCCACCAAGTCAGGTGTTACCATTGCCATGAGCGATATTAAAGTTCCTCAGAGCAAGCCGAAGCTACTAGCAGAAGCAGAGGAAAGGACAGCTATCATTGAGACTCAGTATCATCGTGGCTTAATCACTGAGGAAGAAAAGTATGACGGCGTCATAGAAGCATGGATAGAAACTACCGACAGGATTACTGATACTATCTCCGAGACCCTTGACCGCTACGGTGGCATTTACATGATGGCAACTTCTGGAGCAAAGGGGAATATTTCCCAGATTAGACAGATGGCAGGCATGCGGGGCTTGATGACTAACCCCTCAGGTAAAATAATTGACTTTCCTATAAAGTCGAGTCTTCGTGAAGGGCTTAGTGTTCTGGAGTACTTTATTTCTACTCATGGTGCCCGCAAAGGATTAGCCGATACTGCCCTGAGGACATCAGGTAGCGGTTATCTCACCAGACGCCTCATAGATGTTGCCCAGGATGTTATCACTCTTCAGGAGGACTGCGGGACTCTAGACGGCATATGGCTGTCTAAACCGCAGGAAAAGGAGCTACTACCACCACTTGCTGAGCGAATAACAGGTCGGTTGGCTGCTAGTAAACTGGTTAATCCCCACAGTGGAGAAACCATCGTTGAGCAGAATGAGGAAATTGATGAGCAGAAGGTAAATGAAATTGTTAATGCTGGGATAACCAAAGTTCATGTCAGGTCGCCTCTTAGCTGTCAGTCAAGGCAGGGAGCCTGCCAACGGTGCTATGGCAGAGACCTCGCTCGTAGGCGTCTGGTTGCCCCCAAAACTGCAGTCGGCATAACTGCCGCTCAGAGCATCGGTGAGCCGGGTACTCAGCTAACGCTACGCACCTTCCACACTGGCGGCGTGGTAGGACTTGATATCACTAGCGGTCTGCCCAGGGTGGAAGAACTCTTTGAGGCAAGACTGCCTAAGACCCAAGCGATTATCTCAGAAATAGATGGGGTAGCTGAGGCGATTGACAATGAAGAGGGGAAACGGATTAAGGTTACCAGTTCTGAGGTATTCCGTGATGAGTATTCACTGCCTCGTGGCTGGCAAATCATGGTGAACAAAGGTCAATGGGTAGATATAGGAGCAGTGCTAGCCTGTCAAGCCCCTGAGAGTGAAGCTTCATCACAGTCAGTAGCCCTAACCACTGAAACTCAAGCCATCCTAGCTCGTGTGGCTGGTGAGGTAGTTATTAAAGCTAAGCAGTTAGCTATCAAATATGAGGAGAGGGAGGAGCGAGAGTATGTTGTTTCGGCTGCCACCCATATTCGCGTTCAAAATGAAGACCAAATAAAGGCGGGGCAGCAACTTACCGATGGCTCTATCAACCCACAGGATATACTGCATATTTTGGGCAAGGAGGCAGTCCAACAGTACCTAGTAGATGAGGTACAAAAGGTGTACCGCTCCCAAGGGGTGAACATAAATGATAAGCACATTGAGGTCATCGTTCATCAGATGCTAGCCAAGGTTTGTATTGATTCCTCAGGTGACACCGACCTAGTGCCCGGAGAGTTGATAGACAGGTTTCGTTATGAAGACATTAATGCTAAGGTACTGGCTGAAGGGGGTGAGCCAGCCACCGCTCACACGGTATTAATGGGTATAACCAGAGCCTCGCTGAACACTGATAGCTGGCTGGCAGCAGCGTCCTTCCAGGAGACTACCAGAGTGCTTACCGATGCCGCAATTTATGGCAAGGTAGATAAACTGATTGGGCTTAAGGAAAATGTAATCATTGGTAAGCTAATCCCAGCCTGCTACCCAGGTTCTAAGGAAGTGCCGGAGTTAGCATCCGGAGAAGAAGAGCAAGAGAGGCTAGCTAGGGTCTCCGACACCACGATTTGATTACTGTGATAATAGGGAGCTGTCCTATCATAATGAGGGCAGCTCTATTTTATTGCAAGTTTTGTTTATTAATCTCATCCCCGTTAAGCACCCAGAAAAATCTTTCATTTCCCCGAGGATCTGCTTTAACCCCCACGCACGAGGCGAGTCGGCTCAGGAGACCTCGGTGGGGGGAGGAATTTATATATGAATATCTTCTGTAAGATGGGTCCACCGTTTAATCTAGTCTTGATAAATGGGCTCTGTTGCCGATTTACTATGGTGAGGTTTATTTATATTGACCGGGGTAAAGACGTGGTATAATAGGGTTGTTTATTAAAAGGGGATTTCATTAGCTTTCTTGTAGGGTAATAAGGAAATTATCTTCCCTCTTCCCTTTGTCAACAAGGGGATTTATTAAATAAGAGCCTAGGGGGGTGAGATTAAAATAGAGCGCGTTATATCGGGTAAACGTAGCACTGAGGACGTACAACTTGATACCAGCCTCCGACCCCGACACCTTGATGACTTCACTGGGCAAACTAGGATTAAGGACAATCTGAATATAGCTATCGTGGCTGCTAAAGGGAGGGGTGAGGCACTAGACCACGTACTACTCTACGGTCCACCTGGTCTAGGCAAGACCACCCTGGCTTATATTATAGCTGCTGAGATGGGGGTCAATATCAAGATTACCTCAGGTCCAGCGGTAGAGCGCACTGGAGACCTGGCGGCTATCCTAACTAACCTCCGCAGCCAAGATATACTTTTTATTGATGAAATCCACCGCCTCAGTCGGGTAGTAGAGGAGGTGTTATATCCAGCCATGGAAGATTTTGCTCTGGATATTATTATAGGTAAGGGAGCTGGTGCCAAAAGCTTGAGGCTAAATCTACCCGCCTTCACCCTGATTGGTGCTACTACTCGCTTTGCCCTGCTGAGTCCACCCCTCCGAGACCGATTTGGCGCCATCTATCGCCTAGATTTCTACGACCAAGCATCTATAGAAACAATCCTCAAACGCTCAGCCCGAATTCTCCAGGTGAAAGCCGAGGACGAGGGGTTGAAGGAAATAGCCCGCCGGGCTAGAGGCACACCTCGTGTGGCTAACCGACTGCTCAAGCGAGTCAGAGACTATGCCCAGGTGATGGCAGATGGCATAGCCACCCAGTCAGTAGCAGTTGAGGCGCTGTCTAAACTTGAGGTTGACCATATAGGGCTGGATGAGATAGACCACAAGGTACTACGTACTATTATTGACAAGTTTAATGGTGGTCCGGTGGGGCTGGAAACTATTGCCGCCTCCATCAGCGAGGAGGCAGATACGATTATGGATGTCTACGAGCCTTATCTTCTACAACTGGGCTTTCTGGAGCGAACCCCTCGTGGTCGATTGGCTACCCAATTGGCATATCAGCACCTCGGCCTGCCTTATAATAAGGCAAAGCCCCCTCAGCCAACCCTGTGGTAAGGTAGCAAATTTAACTAACCGCTTTGATAGAATGGG
>DAOWJH010000110.1 GCA_030640495.1 Dehalococcoidia bacterium
GCTCCCAGTACACCGAGAAAGCCTCCTCCGGCTGCTATTAGAACAGCAAGAAGGCGCCATCTGAAGGACACTTTACCCTACCCTATAAACCCGTTAGCTTAATTGCCCGTTGCCTCTACTTTTGTTCGCCGCTAAAGGGCGGGTATTCATCTCGCAAGAGGCTTAGGTAAGCGCCGACGTTGAGAGACCAGCGCATATAGCTGACAACAAAATCATACATGCCCTTGGGGTATTTCTCAGTGAACAGGATGACCCAGAAGGCAATAAAGGTTATTATGCCTACCACGATCCCATATAGCCAAAGTATAATCCAATGGGGAATGCCTACATAAAGCCAGCCGAAGAGCAACTTCAACACCACCCAGCCGCGAGAAAGTCTCTCAGGATATTCAACTGTCAAAGTTAGCGGGTAGGTCGTCTGTTCGCCACTAAAGGGCGGATATTCATCCCGCAAGTAGCTTAGGTAAGCGCCGACGTTGGTAGACCAGCGCATATAGCTGACAACAAAATCATACATGCCCTTGGGGTATTTCCCAGTGAACAGGATGACCCAGAAGGCAATAAAGGTTACCACACCTACTGCGATTCCATACAGCCCAAGACAGATTCCATGGGGAATGCCTACGTAAAGCCCGCCGAAGAGCAACTTCAACACCACCCAGCCGCGAGAAAGTCTCTCAGGATATTCAACTATCAAAGCTAGCGGATAGCTCATCTCATATCACCTCCACTTTCATTGATGGTCGATTTTATAACCCCAAACATGGAGGTGTCAAGACCTAACCCAGTCTTCCTCATAATAATTTCAGCTTTTTGCCTGAGATTCCTTATCTACCTCACCCCCTTAATCCCCCTCTCCTTCAAAAGGAGAGGGGGGAAGAGTTTTTTAGAGAGGGGGCGAAGCCCCCTCCCTTATCTGTAACGCCCCCTTCCCTTGTAAGGGAAGGGGGCTAGGGGGATAGGTTGCTAAATAATATCAGGTAGACTGGCTACAAATTAATCTTTTTGGTTCGGCTAAAGGCCTTTTCTTCGCCTCGTATTTTCAAAGTAGTTCCATGCCTTATCAAAATCCTCCTTGGTAACATCAGGGAAAAATTTATTAATATGGTAATACTCAGAATAGGCAGACTGCCAAAGTAAAAACCCAGACCTAGCCTCCCTTTCTTCGCTTTCCTCTCCGGTTCTTATAATAAAGTCGCAAGGTCTCTTTACTTTTAAGCCATTTTTCAAGTCGTCTTGACTCAGCCCAAAGAATAAGTTCTTGACTCGGTTAAGCGGAGAGGAAATAGCCCCCAGGATTTCCGACTGCCCGGTATAGCCTACTAACAAATTTAATACTTTATTTTGATAACCTTTTGTCCCTACTGTAATTCTATGGAAAAGGCTTAAGAGGTTTGCGGGAACAGGTCCTGGATTTGTGGAAATAATATTAATTCTTACCCTCTGTTTATGAATTTTTTCTTTATTGAAGAGCTTGGTTAATTCCCCCTCATAAAGTTCATAGAGTTTTTCTAATTCCTTGGTTGGTCGCTTGAAGTTTTCCTCACTCAGCCCATAGGTAGTTACCTCATATATATCCTTATGGTCAATGCACCACTCAATAAAGACCTCGCCCACTTCCGCTCCCTTCATGTGTCCTTCCCAGGGTTCAAGACCTTTCTCTTTCGCCCACCTCCTATTTCCGTCAGGAATCAGCCCTATGTGGTATCCTTGCATAGCCACCTCCAGGTAAAGAGACTAAAATCTGGTTATAGCGCCCAGTGAAAAGTATATCATAAATCGTCAACTCTCACTGACTCAGAGGCTAATTTACAATATAAACCTTAAAGGGTGCTTTACATCTCAGGGGTTAACCGAGTTGCTGGTAGTTATAACGGGATTACCTGGTGCCTTTTGTTTTAGCAGCCAGTATTCCAAGCTGTCGGCTAAGGCTAGCCAGCTAGCCTCTATGATATTGGTTGAGCTGCCTACTGTCTGCCACTCCTCCACCCCATCACTAGACTCAATAACGACACGGACCTGAGACTCAGTACCAACACTCTCCTCAAGGATGCGAACCTTATAGTCAACCAGCCTGACCCGGGCTAAGCTGGGATAGAATTGCAACAGAGCCTTGCGCAACGCCGCATCTAGGGCATTAACCGGACCATTACCCTCAGCCGCGGTGTGTATAATCTCGGTGCCTATCTTTACCTTTACCATTGCCTCAGATAGCATCTCTTCCAGACCCCTTTGGGTGGGCGGGCGCCTTCTATTTTCCACGACTACCATAAAATCAACCAGTTCAAAGGGTGGCTTATAATCCGGCTTAGCTCGGTGGACAAGCAAATCAAAGGAAGCCTCAGCATGGTCATACTGGAAGCCACGACTCTCCAGTAGCTTAACCCGCTCCAGCAGTATCTGTGCCTCTTTGCCTTTCGGGGGTAAATCTACCCCCATTTCCTTTGCCCGGTGCAAGATATTAACCCTCCCCGACAACTCAGATACCAGCACTCTCTGCCGATTACCTACCTGGGATGGGTCTATATGCTGGTAGCTTTCCGCCCACTTAGCCAAGCCCGAAACATGAAGCCCAGCCTTGTGGCTAAAGGCACTGGAGCCGACATAGGGTGAGAAGGCATCAGGAACAAGGTTGGCTGCCTCACTTACATAGCGGGATACCTCAGTCAATTTGGCTAACCTGGCATCGGAAAGGCAATCAATACCCATCTTAAGCTTCAACGTCGGGATAATAGAACAAAGGTTAGCATTACCACAGCGCTCACCATAGCCATTGATAGTGCCCTGAACCTGACTAGCCCCAGCATTTACCGCAGCCAAGGTATTAGCTACCGCCAGTTCAGCATCATTATGAGCATGAATGCCTAATGGCACATCAGTTATCCCCCTAGCCGCCTCAACGGCAACCGTTATCTCATTAGGCAGTGTGCCTCCATTGGTATCACAGAGCACCAGGCAATCAACCCTAGCTTCGTCAGCTATCTCTAGAACACGCAGGGTATAGCTTGGATTAACCTTAAAGCCATCAAAGAAGTGCTCGGCATCAAAGAAAACGGTAAGCCCCTTTGCCTTGAGATAGCGTATTGAGTCAGCAATCATGTTGAGGTTTTCGTCCAAGGTGGTTTCCAATACCTGAGTAACCTGTAGCTCCGAGCTTTTGCCGACAATAGTAACTACCTTTACCCTGGCATTAGCCAGAGCCAGGAGATTAGCATCTGCTTCTGCCTTAGCTTTAACTCGCCTGGTGCTGCCGAAAGCAACCAGCACGGAGTTATGAAGAGCCAGGCTCTGCGCCCGGTTGAAAAAGTCAACATCTTTAGGATTGGAGCCAGGCCAGCCGCCCTCTATAAAGTGGATACCTACTTCATCAAGTTTCTGAGTAATCCTCAGCTTATCTACCACCGAAAAGGAAACACCCTCTCGCTGTGCCCCATCCCGAAGCGTGGTATCATAGAGTTGAATTGATGACAATCCTTAGCCTCCTATCTGCCTAGCAATTAGCTCTCCCATCTCTTTCGTCCCCAGTCTTGTTTTACCTTGGCTCATTATATCATAGGTGCGATAACCTTGTTGTAACACCTTATCAACCGCCGCCTCAATAGCCTGCGCCTCCTTTTCTAAGCCGAAGGAGTAGCGGAGCATCATGGCTACACTGAGAATGATAGCCATAGGATTAGCCATATTCAACCCGGCACGGCGAGGAGCACTGCCGTGAATGGGCTCATACATACCAAATATATTAACCCCCTCCCTTGGCACCCCAGCCAGACTGGCTGAGGGCAGCATTCCCATAGACCCAGCCAGCATTGACGCCTCATCAGTAAGAATATCGCCAAACATATTCTCGGTAACGATAACGTCAAATCGTGCCGGGTTTTGCATCAGCCACATGGCGCAGGCATCCACCAGTATATGTTCCAGCTCCACATCACGGTATTCGGCGGCTATCTCTGTCGCCACCTGCCGCCACAGCCGGGACGACTGTAGCACATTGGCTTTATCTACCGAGGTAAGTTTTCGGCGCCGACCTTGCGCCAGCTCAAAGCCAACCCTGACAATCCGCCCAATCTCCGACTCAGAGTAGGTCATGGAATCAGTAGCCCGCCTCCCCTGAGGTGTCTGCCACTGCTTTTTGGGTCGGGCAAAGTAGATACCCCCGGTAAGCTCACGGACAAATATTAAATCTACTCCCTCAATAACTTTCGGTTTAAGGCTGGTAGCGTCAAGGAGCGAAGGGGAGACCTTAACCGGGCGCAGATTAGCAAACAGTCCCAGCTTCTTCCGCAGTGTCAGGAGACCATCTTCAGGGCGAGTCTTGGCTTTGGGGTCATCC
>DAOWJH010000078.1 GCA_030640495.1 Dehalococcoidia bacterium
AGAAATATGGACCCTCTTCTACGAGTCTTTTGAGAAGGAGCAAGGCATTCATAATATTTGTCTTGCCACTGGAGTTAGGACCTATCAGTACAGATAAGTTTGGATGTAATTCAAAAGATGTGTCCAAACATGATCTGTAGTCTTGGATTTCAATCTTTCTTATCATTGGGCAATACCTTCACCAAAAATGAATCGGCATCAATCACATACCTTGACTATTATACCATAATCTCTAAATGGGATATAAACAATAAGCCACTTGCTTACTCCCCCCCTACTCCTCCCTCATACTCCCCCTCGCCCCCCGAGGCGCATACCGATTGCCTGCTTCAACCACCAGTGCCAGGCTCATCACAAAATCGTCATGCCCCTGCGCCGGGTCAACATAAAAATTCATCGTCTGATTGGGACGGTATTGGCTCTTAGCCCTCTCTATCTCAAACCAGAACTCCTGCCCCTCGGCTGAGCCATCCCCGGCATACATCTTTACCCTGCCTGAGTTAATGGCTGCCAGCAGGGCAAAACCTAACTCCGACTTTGACCGAGCAGTAAAGGTGAATGGAATAACCCTTGAACCCAGTGACTGCCTGAGGAATGAGCTCACCGGTTGACCAACCCCGGTAGCATCAACCACCACCTTACGGCAGTGCCACACATTTTTGAGAATGTCAATTAGCTGGGGATAGAGTTCAGCATGCTTCCTGCCTGTCCACCAGTAGTGCTCCACCAGTCTGACCCTGGGCTGTTTAACCACATCATCACCGGCAGAGAAATCTAGCTCGCCGATAGTAACCACGGTAGAATCCTGGCGTGGCTTCACTGCTCTCAGTATTGCCCCTTCCCCCGCCTCAGCCTCCCCGGCTAGGTCAATGCCAGCCACATACACCCTGCTGCCTTCGGGTTGATGCTTTCTTAGGTGCTCCCCCTGAAGCTGAGCCCGCTGCTGTAGGCTCAAAAAACCACCACCGCCGCGTATAGGTAGCAGCCGATACTGGGTCAAAAAGAGGGGGTGATTCTCCCCCAGTCGCTCCCTCTCTGCTTCCACATAGGCTAAATAGTCGGGGTTATACTTGGCTATCTCTTGCCAATCATAGCGGAAGTGGCGTTTCACCCCGTCCCTTCTCTCCAGTTCCAGATTGGTCTGCTTTACCTCCTCAAGCAGGGTAGAATCATCCCAGGTAGTGCCATAGTGAACGGTAGTAACATTGGTAGTTGCCCCCATCGGCTTGAACTCCTTATTATACTTTTCCTTGCTGACATCCTGGGACTCATCTATTTCCAGCAGTATATGGGCGGTGTTGCCCACCACATTAGCTGACTCATCAGCCGATAGGAATACAGCCCTCGCCTTAGCCAGCCTGATGATGTAGCCCAGCTCAGCTACCCAGATGCCATTAAAGCCGGCATCGTTTAACCTGTCCTTTAACCGCATCATGGAGATAACCGTCTGGGGCTTAAAGGTCGGTGAACACTTCACCAGGTTCTGCAGCTCGGCCATATACATGGTTAGCAGTAGAAGCTCAAGCTGAGCTGATAGTTCATTCTTACCCCCCTGACGCGCCATCTCCACCGAGAAAGTAAGCCCCTTCCTGCCAAAAATACTATTGACTATAGCCCGGGCTACCTCCCGCTGGTAGGGACGTAATTTATTTATATGTTCTATTGACATAACATTAGACATAACATTCCTTTTGTACTATAAATTTTTAATAAAAGGAGGTGTATTATGGCGTTTCCTATTACTGTTGTGCAAGATGCTTGGGATAGGCAAGGAGGAAAATGTGCCCCTCTTAAACGCCCCACTGTCGATATTTCGCAGTAAAAGGGAAGCCCGAAGGGGCGCCAGCCCCTTCGGAAACCATAATTCCCCCTTCCCTTATTAAGGGAAGGGGGTCAGGGGGATAGGTTCCCCTAATTCACTACTTATTAATGGTAGCGCCGATGCCAATGCCCAGTGGCAGGGCAACATCCCTAAGAACATTACCTATTGCCTCCTTCAGCCCCTTCCTCTGCTCCTTGGTGATGTTATACCTGGTCTTAACCAGCTTAGCCAGGGTGTTGGTCGCCTGCATAATGAGCTTGACATTCCCCGGGTCAGTTTCCAGGACAGACTTAATCTTAACCCTCAGCAGGGCAATCTCATCATCAACGCCCTCAACGCCAGAGGCTAGCTCAAAGTCAAGCTGCTCTGCCTCATCAAGAACCTTAGAGTAGAAACCGTGCTTCCTAGCGTTTTGGTTGCCCTTCGGGGCGCCTCTTTTTCTCTCTGCTTTTACTGGCATGTAGTTTATCTCCATTACTCAGAGCCCTGGCAGTGGCGTAGACAAGGGTGTGAGCTGCTAGATCCCATCTCTGGTTTTCTACGGCTAACCTCAATAGCCTCATGCCCCTCTCCTTTACATAACTAGAAAAAGAATTCCTATCTGATTAGCTTTGAATTGTTTCCTGATTAAAATTATAGCACATATGTTCTATTCTGGCTATAGGGTTTTGTCATAAATTGATATTAAGCCATAGCCGTTATAAAATAGGCTGGAGCTAAAAAATGAGTATCGCCAAGCAACTTTACCAGCTACAGGAGATTGACCTGGAGATTGAGTCCAATGAGCAGGCTCTCAACCAAATTGCCAGCCAGCTTGGAGACAGTCAGGCGGTGGTTAGCACTCAAGCCCGACTGACATCGGAGAACCAGCACTTGGAAGAATTGGGACGGCAGCAACATTCTGTAGAATGGGAAATAGATGACCTCACCGGTAAGCTGACCGCTCTTGAACAAAAGCTATATAGTGGCAAGATAAATAACCCCAAGGAGCTGACCAGCCTTCAGCAAGAGGTTGACGGGCTAAGAGTTAGGCGTAACCATCTGGAGGATAAAGCGCTGGAGATAATGGAGGAGGTTGAGGCAGTTACAGCCGGTGCAGCCAGCATCAGTAGCCAGCTTAAAGCATTGGAGGCTGAGTGGCATAGCCAGCAACAGCGATTATCTGCTGAGATGGAGCAGCTCAAAACCGTGCTATCTCGCCTTAGAGATAAGCGAGAACTACTGTCAGCCGAAATTGACAAGATTGACCCTCAGGCAATTGACTTCTACCATGAACTTAAAAGGCAGAAGGGGCAGGCGGTGGCTAAGGTAGTGCAGGGGATATGCCGCGGTTGCCGAATATCATTACCCTCAATTGAGTTGCAGCGGGCAAGAGGTGGTAGCCTGGTGCAATGCAGCAGTTGCGGGCGCATCCTATTCTTGGACTAAGATAATAACCACAGGAGTTTTACCACGGATAGGTTCATAGTTGACTTGTAACCCCTTCCATACTAAAGTGTAAGTAGGTCAAGTAAACCGGGTGACCGCCCGCCCTAGGCGGGAGGAAAGTCCGAGCTCCACCGGGCAGGATGCTGGGTAACACCCAGGAGGGGCGACCCTACGGAAAGTGCCACAGAAACATACCGCCCTGACTTAATTGGGGCAAGGGTGAAATGGTGAGGTAAGAGCTCACCAGCGGTTGGATGACCAGCCGGCTGGGTAAACCCCATCTGGAGCAAGACCAAATAGAGGGATAATAGGCTGCCCGGCCTGTTCCCCGGGTTGGTCGCTTGACCCTGATGGTAACATCAGGGCTAGATAGATGGTCACCGCTCCGACCAGTCGGAGTACAGAACTCGGCTTATAGGTTTACTTGACCTTTTTCCCTAATTCAAGATTAGGGTTAAGAAAAGGGAAGTAAAGTTTAATAACCGAGCGCAGTGAAGCATAATCAAGGTTAAAAATATACTGCTAACAACCGTCAGTGAGTTTGCTAGCCAGGCCTGTTAAGCATATAGTAGATGGTAATGGAAACGCTTAATCCGGTTGCCCGTGACTTTATTATCTTCTGCGTTCACCGCTGCCATAAGGAGTGGCCAGCACTTTACGACGAGATGTGTTGGGTAGCTGGCCATCGGCTATTCCGAGGGTTGGGCTATGCTGAGTTAAGAAAGGCAGGACTATCCCTTAGTCTTACCAATATAGAAGACACTATTAGGATGGTAGATACCACCACCGCTCAAGTAGAAGGTTTACAGCCATAAAGCTACGAATTTTACCTCCTAATATCCAACTACCCTGTATAAACTTTGGGATTGTTTATTAACCCTATCCCCATTATTCCCTTAATAAATGAATTTTGCCACAAAATCTTTAATGGGAGAGTAAACCCGATGTCAAAAAGAATGAAAATCATGGTGGTAACCCTATTATTGGTAGTGAGCCTGGCTTCATCCTTTGGAGCTGGCTATACTCTAGGTAGCAGAACCCTTCCCAGTCCAAGTCAGGGTCTGGGTAGTGTGGAGCAGGCGTGGAATATCATCTTCCAGGATTATGTGGACAAGGACAGCCTTGATGCTAGCCTACTGAGCCAGGCAGCCATTAAGGGTATGGTGGAAGCACTGGATGACCCCTACACCGCCTACCTGGATGCTGAAACCTATCAACTGAGCTTAAGCAACCTGCAAGGGAAATTTGAGGGTATCGGAGCCCATGTAGCAATCAAGGATGAGCAACTAATGATTATTGCCCCCATCGCTGATTCACCAGCGGCTAAGGCAGGTATTAGAGCTGGTGATATAATCGTGGAAATTGATGATAAGCCTGCCTCTGAGATGAGCCTGGCTGAGGCTGTGCTTTGCATTCGTGGGACAAAGGGGACATCGGTCAGGCTCCTTATCCTTCACCAGGGGGAGAGCGAACCTCAGGAAATTGAAATAGTTAGAGCTGAAATCGAGGTGCCCAGCATCCGCTTTGAGATGAGGGGAGATATCGCTTATATTAATATCACCAATTTTTCTGAGGACACCAACAAAGAGCTATCCCCTGTGCTGGAGAGTATAACCCAGGAAGCAGCTACGGGCATTATCCTTGACCTACGCAGTAACCCCGGTGGCCTACTGCAGACAGTAGTTGATGTGGCTAGCCGCTTTTTGGAGGCGGGCGTGGTTGTCAATGTAGTGGATAATCGAGGAAAGTCTACCCCTTTGACAGTTAAGCCCAACGGAGTAACTACCAATCTGCCCTTAGTTGTTCTAGTAGATGGCTACAGTGCTAGCGGCAGCGAGGTATTGGCTGGAGCTCTCCAAGACCATGCTCGCGCCACTATTGCTGGTACCAGTACCTACGGCAAGGGCAGTGTCAATACCTTGCGTCAGCTTAAAGATGGTTCAGGATTATATATTACTACCGCTTACTGGCTCACCCCCAATGGTCGCCTCATAGAGGGTGAAGGGATAGACCCTGACTATGAGCTTGAGCTTATCGGAGAGGATGCTATCCAATGGGCTATAAATTACCTGAAGGGCAAGTAGATAGCCCGGGTGAAAAAAATTAAGGAGATGCTGGTGGCTGAGCCAGGGTTTTCACCATATAGGCTCCCTGTGAGCTGTAGCCAAACTCAGAGTGGTAGTATTCCTTAGCTCCAATTCCACTCAAGACTACCATTCGCTCCACATGAAACTCCTCACCAGCAATTCGCTCAGCTTCCCTTAGTAATGCCTTACCCAAACCCTTATGCTGAGCTGCGGTTGGGGCTTGCTGGCTGAGGGGAACCTCAGGACCATATATATGTAATTCCCTTATCAGGGCTAAATTTCCCTTGGTCTCCTCCTCTAGCTTAGCTATGGACTTAGATTGAATCCTCATCCGTAGCAAGCCAAATAGCGTCTCATTTTCATCCTCAAAGGACAGGAAAATCTCCTTACCGCCTGAAGCTTCATAATCCATCCTTACCATATGAGGCTGACCTATTTCCCAGCCTCCTTGGGCTCGGTGACCATACTCTCGACACCTGATGCACTTACATTCAATCGCTTGCTGCATCATTCGCTGCTTAACCACATCCCGCAGCGAATCCTTTAGACCGCCCACAATAAACTTGGATGGGATGTCACGCAGCACCCTTGAAATTCTGACATACTTAGGCACTAAGGACTTAATATCAACAATCAGGTTAATCATAGTCTCATCATTGTAGGGCTGGTAGCGCCCATCCTGATACCACTTCTCTAGCTCAGTGCCCTCTACTACCATGGTGGGATATAGCTTCAAGCCATCTGGTTTAAAGCGGGCATCGCTAAATAGCCTCGCTGATAGCTCTAGGTCCTTTTCAGGAGTTGAGCCAGGCAGCCCCGGCATCCAGTGGTAGTGCACCTTAAAGCCATGTTCCTTGAGCAATGTGGTGGCTTTAATTACATCCTCCACCTTGTGCCCTCTCCTGACCAGTCGGTAGATTTTGTCATCTAAGGTCTGAACCCCCAGTTCTACTCTGGTGGTGCCAAATTCAAGCATCCTGTCTATCTCCTCCTGTTGGCACCAATCAGGTCTAGTCTCTATGCACAGCCCGGTGCAGCGATGTTTAGCTGTTTCGTTAAGTCGCTTTGCCTCTTCTAGGCTAGCTGATTCCTCACCATTTAGCGCATCAAAGCAATCCTTAATAAATTGGTATTGATAATCCTGGTGGTAAGCCAGAAAAGTGCCTCCCATTACTATTAGCTCAACCTTATCTGTGGGGTGCCCCATTTCGGATAGAACTTTTAGCCTTAGCTTAACCTGCTTCTTGGCATCATAGTTGCATTTTCTAGCTCGTAATACTGCTGGTGACTCTGGAGTATAGCTCTGGGGTGTGGTTGTGTAGGTGGGGCAATATATGCATTGTCCCGGGCACTTCAGCGGCAGGGTCATCACCGCTACTGGGGTAACGCCAGATATTGTCCTAGTGAGTTTTCTCATAGTATACTTACCTTAAAAACAGTTTAACAGATTGAAACTCACCACAACAACCTAATGTTCGGTTAAATAAGGATGTCTAAGAGAGACCAACGCCCTTTTGAAAGTCGCCTCCAATGTGAGGAAGCTCAAAGGGGACAAAGGGGGTGAGGTGGTTACCAATCCAAAAGATATATTCAATCAGATAGCCCCAAGCTGGTACAACTTCAGGCACTGGTCTATATTTCGTAGTGAGCTGGAGGCACTGGCGCACCGGTGGCGGAAGGGAAAGTTACTTAATATTGGCTGTGCCCATGGACCAGACTTTTTACCCTTCATGCGTGGCTTTAACCTATATGGGGTGGACTTCTCTGCTGAGATGCTGAAATTTGCCCGAAAATACTCCCAAAAATTCAACTTCGCTGTAAACCTGTCGTTAGCTGATGTTAGGCATTTACCCTATTCTGACGCAACCTTTGACTGGGCAATCTCGGTGGCTACCTACCACCATGTGAAAGGCACGGACGAAAGGCAAGCGGCGCTAAACGAACTGAGGCGGATATTAAAGCCGGGTGGTGAAGCCTTTATTACCGTATGGAACCGTTGGCAACCCCGATTCTGGTTCAGTGGAAGGGAGGTAGTTGTACCCTGGCGAAAAAGGAATAAGACCCTATATCGCTACTACTATCTGTTCTCTTACCTTGAGCTAGAAAAGCAGGCAAAAAGGGCTGGCTTTAAGGTGCTTAAATCCTTCCCTGAAAACTCCTACCACTTCCCCATAAAGTTCTTCTCTCGGAACATCTGCCTTCTAGTGAAGAGGAGTGGGTAGATAAAGTAGCCAAATTAGGCACGCAATATCGCTTTTATCTGCTCTACCTGATAAGACTGAGGTCTCTCCTACCTATACCCCCCTTCCCTTATTAAGGGAAGGGGGGCAGGGGGGATAGGTTGCTAAACAAACTCTCAATAATACCATTTGACGTTGCTAACCATAACCAAGTAAACTTTTGAGTGAAATTAAGCTCTTGATTACCCAGCTATTCAAAAGAAGGAGGTTATCATGCCAGTAGTCACTGTTGAAATGTGGGAGGGGCGCACCCTGGAGCAGAAGAAGCAGCTCGTGGAGGGCATAACTTCTTCATTTGTCAAAATTGGCACTTCTCCAGAAGTAGTGCAGGTCATCCTCAAAGACAACCCCAAGCGCAACTGGGCAATTGGGGGAAAACTCGCTTCAGAAGAGTGAACTGGTAGCTATCGGGCAATTTGGTAGAGGGGTATCCCCCACCTTTTGCAGTGAGCTTGCTTTAACCGCTGTAGCTGTGCCTGGAACGGGGCTGAGGTGATATTTTCGGTGGACATTATCACCGCGTCCTCTCCATTATCTGTATAGTAGCCACGGCGAAGACCTACCTGGGCGAAGCCATACTTGTGATAGAGATTCTGGGCGGCAGTGTTGGAGGCACGCACCTCAAGGGTAATGATACGGGCATTTAGCTCCATAACCAGGGCTATAACTAATATGAGTAGCAGTTCCCCTATCCCCTGGCGACGGTGTATTCCCCGCACTGCGATGTTTGTTATGTGAGCTTCATCAGCCATAATCCAGAGACCAGCAAAACCCTTAATGTATTGCCTGCCCGATGAAGGTGGTTCATTGCTCAAGAAACGGTTGTGGTTAAATAATCGCCTTACCTTGGAGGCTAATCCAGAGATACCTTTCTCTAAGGAAGCTTCCACCTTGGGCTCCTCAACCGTTTTCTCCTCATCGTAGGCTACGATGTAACGGCCTAACCGATTTTGTAGCTCACGCCCATAGTTAGCCGGTGGCCACAGAGTGGGGAAGGCTTCACGGTCAATCTCTGTGACCTGGGCAATATCTCCCTTGTGCATCAAACGCACATAGCAAAGCAAGCCTTTACTCCCTTAAACCAAGTTTTAATTTTACAATTATTGTAGCACATTCTATTTCCTAATAGCATACCCTGCCTAGTCTGGATTACAGCTATCTTTTTGCCTCTTCCTTCGTTATACTATGTGCACAGGATAACGCCATAATTAATTGCCGTTAAACGGGTGGGAGTTGTCAGGTGCAAAATGAGGAAAGCCTCGTTCGGCGAGCGCAACAGCATGACCAGGATGCTTTTGCCCAGCTATATGAGGAGTATTTTGATAAGATTTACCGGTATATAGCTTTCAAGATAGGAAATAAGACAGAGGCAGAGGATATGACGCAGCAGGTCTTCCTCAATGCTATTAAGTCTATCTCCTCCTTCAGGTGGAGGGGCATACCCTTTTCAGCTTGGTTATTTCGTATTGCTCATAATCAGGTGGTTGACTACCTCAGAAAGAAAGCAAAGCACGCTACTACTTCCCTTGATGAAGTGCTGGTGAGTAACGGTAATAACCCACAGTTAGTGGCTGAGCAGAATCTGGATATTGAACGGCTACTTTTAGCTACTAAACAGTTAACTCAGGCACAGCGTGAGGTAATTTCTCTCCGTTTCGCCAGCGAGCTATCAATTGCTCAGGTAGCCAGGGTCATGGGCAAAAACCAAGGAGCAATAAAGGCGTTACAGCATAGTGCTATAGTAGCCTTGCGCAAAACACTATCGGTGGAGTAAATGAAGAAGTCTAGAGAATTTGATAATGTCTTGAATGAATGCTTGGAGCGCCTGCTGGTTAACGGCGAGACCATAGAGCAGTGCCTGGCAAGCTGCCCGAAACAAGCAACCGAGCTTAAGCCACTGCTCCAGACAGCTCTGGTGGCTAAGAATGCCTCAGTTATCCAGCCTCGCCCCGAGTTTAAAGCCAGAGCCAGATACCAGTTCCATTTGGCACTCCAGGAAGTAGCTGCTAAGAGAAGTCGCCCCCTTTTTGGCTGGCAGCCACGATGGGCAACAGCAATAGCCATAGTCCTTATCCTGCTGCTGACTGGGGGTAGCACCGTGGCAGCGGCTGACAACAGCATGCCTGATGGACCTCTGTATGGGGTAAAGCTGGCTACAGAGCAAGTGCGGTTAACACTCACCCCTTCTGAATTAGGCAAGGCACAGCTTTATGCTAGTTTTACCGATAAAAGGGTGCTTGAGATAGCTCGTATGGCTAAAAAAGGTAAATCAGAGCAGGTGGAGCGAACCACTCAGCAACTTAATGCTCACCTGGCGATGATAACCCAGCTGGTCTCAGCTTATGAGGAGGAAGCAGGGGTGCTAATGGCACCGGCGCCGGCAAAGGTACCCGGGTCATCTAGGCAGGCTGAAGGCAAGTCTTTTCCTGCAAAGCAGGCTAATATGCGGGCTAAACTTAGGACAGACATGGCATACTATGCTATTCATCACCCAGCGGTTCTACGCGCTGCTTTAAGGCAAGCTCCGGAAGCAGTTAAGCCTGCCTTGCTCAGGGCTATTGCCGTGTCAGAAGCTAACTACGAAAAAGCCCTTGAGGCTTTGGACTAGCCTCAAACCATTTCCCTACCTAACCTAAGTCGGCCACTAACCAAGTAGTAACTTTTTCGTTATATATTGATGGGGGTGATGCTTAGTGACGTAAATGGCAACGGTTGTGTCAAGTTTTCAACCAATTAAAAGGAGGTTCAAGGTGAAAAGGAATATATTACTGGCGGCAAGCCTAGCATTAGTGATAGCAATGGTCGGTTTGTGTGGTTGTACTACCGACAGTACCAGCTTTGGGAGGTTGCCCTCAAGCTTGGAGGTTAACCTGAATAGCCAGCAGGAGGGGATTTGGGTTACGGGACAGGGTAAAGTAGCTGTTGTTCCTGACTTGGCTACCTTGAGCTTGGGCATTGAAGCCCAAGAGGCAACCGTAGCTGAAGCTCAAGCCCAAGCGGCTGAAGCCATGGATAGGGTGATGACAGCTCTAACCGATAATGATGTGGAGGAGAAGGATATTCAAACCCAGTATTTCAGCATTCGCCAGGTAACAAAATGGGATAGCGATACAGAAGAGGAAATCGTGGTTGGTTACCGAGTAACCAATAAAGTGAATGCCAAAATAAGGGAGATAGATAAAATCGGTTCTATTATTGATGCTGTAGCCGAGGCCGGGGGAGACCTTACTCGGCTAGACAGCATCAACTTTTCTGTGGATGACCCATCGGATTACTATGAGGAAGCCAGGCAAAAGGCAATGGCTGATGCTAAGGCTAAAGCGGAGCAACTAGCTGGGCTGGCTGGGGTTACCTTGGGTAAGCCAACCTGTATCTCTGAGGGCATGCAAATTCCTCCTGTCTATCCACGCGGCGTATATGAAGGAGCTCCGATACCGGCAGAAGCAGCACTCACAACACCAATCAGCCCTGGAGAGACGGAGCTCAGCCTTACCATTCAGGTAGCCTATGCTATTCTGGACTAACCGGGACAAATCTAAATCAGAGGTGAAATATTGTGTCTAAAAAAGTAAAGATTCTTATCTCATTGGTGGTAGCCATACTCTTGCTGGCAATGGGTGGCACAGCCACGGTAATGGCCCAAGAGGAGGAATCCATACCACCACCAAGAACAGGGGGAGAGGGTGTTCTAGCCCAGGTCGCCGATATTCTAAACATCCCCCAGGAGGAGCTAGCCAGCGCCTTCAACCAGGCACGGCAAGAGATGAGGCAGGAGACCTTTCACAGGTTTCTCAATAAAGCCGTAGGACAGGGGTGCCTTACTCAAGATGAAGCTGACCCAATCATAAACTGGTGGCAACAGAGGCCAGAGGCTGTAGACCGAATCTGCTTACCTCGCTTCTTTAACTCACCACCCTTAGCTAAGGGTCATGGATGGA
>DAOWJH010000064.1 GCA_030640495.1 Dehalococcoidia bacterium
GGCGGTGGGCCAAACGGGTTCTGAGATTCACTTATCACCTCACCGGTAACATAGGTAGAAATACCAGACTCCCCGTGGTAGGAATCATACAAACTGATAATCTTATACTTGCCCTTTTTGCCGACATTATGCCAGTATTGGCGGACAAGTTTTATTGCTGAGTCTATAGTTTCCGAACCACCAGAGGTGAAGAAGAAATGGTTCAAGTCGCCCGGGGTGAGTTTGGTCAGCTTCCGACTGCACTCAATATTTGGTATATTGCCAACGCCCCAGAAACCAGTGGTATAGCCGGTTCTATTGATAGCCTCGGTTACGGCATCAATTATCCTCTTCTGTCCGTAGCCTAAATTACAGCACACCAACTGAGATGACATGTCAATATACTCGTTGCCATCGGTATCCACTAATGTTATCCCTTTACCCTTCTCAAAAACTATATCCGTACCCTGACCAGTTATACATGAGGGATGTATTATATGCTCCCTGTCCCACCTGAGAAGTTCCTCCGTCCGTTTACTAGCCAATTTTCATTGCCTCCTTTTACTTTATTCTTTTAAAGACTGTAAACGCATCTAATTTGCCTGGTATTTTTGGGTATCAGTCATATCATTCCTTGCCTGTTACATTATAGCAGAAACATCAAGGATGGTTATACCCTTTTGCCTAATTCATTCATGAATTTTGGGTAGAGTTTCCCTTCTATAGCGTCCTGAGGTAAATAGGCCATCTATTTTGGCTTTAGCCCAGCCACCAGCGGAAGTATGATGTCAAGCGCCCTATCGGCTTCGTCAATGGTCATTGTGCACGGCGGGCAAATGAACATGCGGTTGGCTAGAGCCCCGGTGATGCGCAGATAAACGCCACCCTGGAGTATCTTCTTAAATAGCTCTGTTTTCGCATCCAGGTCAATCACAGTCTTAGTTTTCTTATCGTTTACTAACTCAATTGCCTGAAACATACCCTTACCATCGACCAGCCCCACGCAGGGGAGGGGTAAGAACTCCTTGTCAAGGCGCTGTCTAATATGAGCACCCACCCTGGCGGCATTGTCAACTACTTTCTGCTTTTTGTAGAGGTTCAGAGCGGCTACCGAGGCAGCCGAGGGGATAGGATGTCCGGTATAAGTTACACCATGCCAGAATACATTACCCTCTAAGGCTTCGTAAATGTTATCATTCATAGCCACTGCCCCAAGAGGCAGATAAGCGCCGGTAATCCCCTTAGCCATAGTCATTATATCGGGCACGACATTCCAGTGCTCTGTAGCAAACATCTTGCCGGTTCTGGCAAAACCAGTCATGACCTCATCAGTAATCAACAGCACATCATGGTCGGTGCATATCTTTCTTACCATTGGCCACCACCCATCTGGAGGGGTAATAACACCGCCACTACCCTGTATTGGCTCGGCGAAGAAGGCAGCTATGCTATCGGCACCCTCACTCTCAATGACATCCTTAAGAAATCGGGCGCAGAGCACATCACAATCGGGGTATTTGGCACCAAACATACAGCGGTAGCAATAGTATGGGGGGATGCGGAGGTAACCGGGGGGCTCTGGACCAAAGCCCATCTGGGGGGCACCTCGCCCCATACGAGTAAGATAGGTAGAAATACCGGTTTCACCATGGTAGGAATTATACAGGTTGACAATTTTATACTTGGTGTCTTTACCTTTATAGTGCCAATATAAACGGGCTAACTTTATCGCCGAATCTACAGACTCCGAGCCGCCAGAGGTGAAGAAGAAGTGATTCAAGTCGCCGGGGGTGATTTCAGCTAGCAAGCGAGCACACTCAATAGTGTACGGGTTGCTAAAGCCATAGAAGGAAGTAGTATAGTCGGTTTTATGGATGGCTTCTGATACAGCGTCGGCGATTTCCTTTTGCCCATGACCTAAATTGGAGCACATCAACTGGGATGAGACATCAAAATACTCCTTACCCTCTGTATCTACCAAGTAGACTCCGTGAGCTTTCTCAAAGATTATCCCCATATGCTGACCAACAGCAACATAGGGGTGGACGATATGGTCTAAATCAAGCTTGATAAGCTCCTCTGTCCTCTGGCTGGCCATCGTTTCTTACCCCCTTAAGTATTTACCTTAGATTATCAGCCATGTCAAAGCTTGTCAAACAGATGAGAGGCAAGGAGACAGGATTAGAGACTCTAAGTTAAGAGAGGATAAACTAACACATTTTTGGTGTGAGGCTATAATTGACAGTAGGTGAGTGATATAATTAGGTTATAGGGGAAAAATGAAGGAAGCAGTGCGTGAGGCAATGCTCTACCAAAAGCTGCCCGGCTCCAGGGTGCGGTGTAATATCTGTCAATGGCGCTGCACCATAAGCCCGGGTAAGTTTGGTGTTTGCCGTATGTATCAGAACAGGGGTGGTGCCCTGTATAACCTGAACTATGCTCAAGCATCATCAGTGGCGGCTGACCCTATTGAAAAGAAGCCCCTATTTCACTTCTTTCCTGATACTCTAGCCTTCTCCCTAGGCGGCTGGGGTTGTAATTTCCACTGTCAGGACTGCCAGAACTGGGAAATCTCCTGCCCTGAGATTAGCCAGCCGTGGCGTAACTCCCAGGAAATCCAGCCTCAAGCGGCTATAGAGCTGGCTAAACGCTACAACTGCGATGGCATTGCCTGGACATACAATGAGCCCACTGTGTGGTTTGAATATACCCTTGACTCAGCCAAGCTGGCTAAAGAGAATAACCTATACACCGTCTATGTAACCAATGGCTACCTGACTCCAGAGGCGCTGGATACCATCGGACCCTACTTAGATGCGTGGCGGGTTGATGTTAAGGGCTTCACTGACACCTTTTATCGCAACCTAGCCAAGATACCCCGCTGGCGGGGGGTGCTAGAGGTTGCCAAACGAGCTAAAGATAAGTGGAATATGCATGTCGAGGTTGTTACCAACATCATACCCACCATGAATGATGATGACCAGCAGCTTGAGGACATTGCTAACTGGATACGAGATGAGCTGGGTGAGCTAACCCCGTGGCATGTAACCCGGTTCTACCCCCAGCATCATATGATGCACTTACCCCCCACCCCAGTATCCACTCTGGAACGCGCCTACAATATCGGGCAAAAAGCCGGTCTCAAGTTTGTCTATGCTGGCAATGTTCCGGGACACAGCAGTGAAAGTACTATCTGTTACAACTGCGGTAAGCTTGTGGTGCAAAGGTTTGGCTATCAAACCAGGGTAGTGGGTCTGGAAGGTTCAAGATGCCGCTTCTGTGGGGCAGAGCTCAATTTTAGGACATCTGGGGCAAAGGGAGGTCACTATGATTAGGAGTCCAGTAGTATCAGGACAATTCTATCCAGAATCGCCTTCACAGCTAAAGTCTATGATTGAGGGATTCGTTGATAAGGAGGCAGTAAAAGAAGAAGTAATTGGTCTGGTTTCACCTCATGCTGGATATATTTACTCGGGACCGGTAGCCGGTGCCGTTATATCCAGAATCAAATTTAACGATACCTTTATCATCATGGGTCCCAACCACACCGGGAGGGGAAAACCCTTCAGTATTATGACCGAGGGGGTATGGAAAACGCCACTGGGGGAGGTAGAGATTGACTCAGAACTGGGTAAACAGATTTTGGCTACATCCAAGCACCTGGAAGAGGACTATACCGCCCATCAATATGAACACTCTATTGAGGTTCAACTACCATTTCTACAGTATTTCAAAAAAGATATCAGGCTCGTGCCCATTATACTCTCCTACTATCCTGGTGCCACCTATAAGGAGATTGGCAAGGAAATAGCTAAAGCAGTTAAGGAGTTAAATAAGAAGGTGGTAATCATAGCCTCAAGTGACATGACCCATTACGAGCCACAAGAATCGGCTCAGAAGAAAGATACCCAAGCTATAGAAGCCATACTGGATTTGAATGAGGATGAACTATTAAAGCGGGTTGATGAATTAAATATATCAATGTGTGGCTATGGACCAACAGTCAGCCTTCTCTCTGCCGCCAAGGAACTGGGGGCAACGGGGGCAGAGCTGGTTAGATACCAGACCAGCGGCGATACCACCGGCGATTATTCCGCTGTAGTCGGCTACGCCGGTATAATAATAACGGGGATGTCTCCACTGGCGAAATTAGCCAAGGAAACGGTAGAGGCTTATGTCAGAGGAGGCAAGACCCTAGATATAGGAGAGCTTACTCCTGAGATGAGGGGCAAGGCAGGGGTATTTGTCTCTATTCATAAGTTTGGCGGGCTGCGAGGCTGCATCGGCACCTTTGAGCCGGCTACAGAGAATGTAGCCGAGGAAATTATCGCCAATGCTATCAGCTCAGCTACCAGAGACCCCCGCTTCCCAGCCGTTGCTCCTAACGAGCTTAAAGACCTCAGTTACAGTGTGGATGTTCGGACCACGCCTGAACCGATAGAGAGTCAAGACCAGCTAGACCCAAAGAGGTATGGGGTTATCGTGGAGGCTGGGTGGCGGCGGGGACTACTGCTCCCCGACCTAGAGGGGGTAAATACTGTGGACTATCAGATTGACATCTGCCGTCAGAAGGCGGGCATAATGCCCAATGAGCCAATAAAGCTCTACAGGTTTGAGGTGAGGAGGTATAAGTGATGGAAGGAGAGCTAAAGAAAGGCGAAGCCGGTGTTACATGGAAATTTTTAGAAACCTATCCCCCTGACCCCCTTCCCTTGTTATTTCCTAAGGGA
>DAOWJH010000021.1 GCA_030640495.1 Dehalococcoidia bacterium
AACAACCAGCGAATTTGCTACTACCCAGGTGTCTCTCCAGCGGGCTGTCCCTGAGCTGGAGCGACTTAACCCCTCGGAGGTTATTGCCGCCGATGGCTCAGAATTATCTGGCTTGGGCTTAGCTGCCCCGGTAACTCGCCTTGATGATTATTGGTTTGAGCTGGAGGTAGCCCAGCAAACAATGCTTGACCATTTTGGCGTCAGCACCCCTGACGGCTTCGGTTGCGGTCACCTACCCCTGGCGATAAGGGCTGCCGGCGCTATTATTCACTATATTCAGGAAACGCAGAAAGGGGTTCTGGGGCAACTGACCCGACTTTCTACCTACTCTACCGAATCATTTATGGCGCTGGATGTAAACACCCAGCGCAACCTGGAACTTTTCTACTGCAGTCGTTCAGGAACTATAAGTGGCTCACTGCTGTCAATTATTGACTTAACCAAAACAGCTATAGGGGGCAGATTGTTAAAGCGGTGGTTGGGTCAGCCCCTTCTTGATATAACGGAGCTGGTCAAGAGGCAGGATGCCATTAGCTGGTTCTATGATAACTCCATGGCTCGTAATCAGACTATTTCTTTGCTGGGTGAGGTGGCTGACCTTGAGCGGCTGATTAACCGGGTGAGGAGTAATATTGCTTCCCCTCGCGAGTTAGCCACACTGAGACGCAGCCTGGAGGTAATACCTAGGCTAAACCGACTTCTTGCGGATGATAGCCCGATAAACTGGCTGAAGGATAAGCTTAAACCGTGCCGGGATGTTGTTGAATTGATTTCTGAGGCTATAGAGGCGCAGCCCCCGGCCAGTCTGGATGAAGGTAATGTAATCAAGTCGGGGCTTTCTGAGGAACTGGATAGCCTTCGCCTGGCATCAAAAAATGCTAAGCAATATCTGGCTAATCTGGAGCGCCAGGAGCGAGAGAGAAGCGGCATTAAATCGTTGAAGGTGGGCTTTAACAAGGTCTTTGGCTATTATATTGAGGTATCCAAATCTAATCTGCCTCAGGTGCCTCAGGACTATATCAGAAAACAGACACTGGTTGGTGGCGAGCGCTTCTTTACCCCTGAACTCAAAGAGTACGAGTCGCTGATTTTGAATGCTCAGGAGAGGATTACTGAGCTTGAGGCTAATATCTTTCATCGGGTATGTCGTCAGGTAGCCACTGCCAGCGAGCGCATTTTAGCTGTAGCTGATGCTTTGGCTAACATAGATGTTTTCTCTAGCCTGGCTGAGGTTGCTGTGCGCTATAGCTATGTCCGACCTGAGTTAACCACCGGTAATGAGATAGTTATTAGTCAGGGGCGCCACCCCGTCGTGGAGAGAAGTCTGGTTGAAGGTAGCTTTGTGCCCAATGATACCTATCTGTCTAACGATGATGCCCAGCTTATCGTCCTCACTGGTCCCAATATGTCAGGGAAGTCGACCTACTTGAGGCAGGTAGCCTTAATTGTGCTTCTCGCCCAGATTGGCGGCTTTGTTCCCGCCACCTCAGTTACTATCGGTGCGGTTGACCGTATTTTTACCCGAATTGGTGCCAGGGAGGATTTGGCAGCCGGTCAATCTACCTTTATGGTGGAGATGGTGGAGACTGCCAATATCTTAAATAATGCCACGCCACGTTCACTAATCATCCTTGATGAGATTGGGCGGGGTACCAGCACCTACGATGGGCTATCTATTGCCCGGGCGGTTGCCGAGTATATTCATAACTACCCCAAGCTCGGGGCAAAGACCCTGTTTGCCACTCATTATCATGAGATGGTAGAGCTAGCCACTTTTCTGCCAAAGGTGAAGAACTTTAATGTGGCGGTAGCTGAGGAGGGTGGCGAGGTTACCTTTTTATACAAGATTGTGCCCGGCGGGGTTGATAAGAGCTATGGCATTCATGTGGCTAAGCTAGCCGGGCTACCCAAATCGGTGGTGCACCGAGCTCAGGAGGTGCTATTAGAGCTGGAAGAGGACAGCCGTAGAGCCCAGGCTAAACGCTCACCCAAAGGTCGCCGCCGACCACAGGGGGCGATGCCACTACAATTGCCCCTGTTAGGCCAGAAGCCACCACTTTTAGAGGAACTGGAGAAACTGGACATCAATTCCCTCACCCCCCTTGAAGCCCTCACCAGACTCTACGAACTCCAGCAGAAGGCGAAGGGGGGAGGTAGCTAGGCGGGAAGGGATTCACTGTGGAAAGAATTGCCAACTTTGTCTACAAAAGGTCCAGGCTGATTATTATTCTGGTAGTCATCTTGAATATTGTCGCCCTGGCTTCTTTCTTCCGCTTCCAACTTGATACGGATTTCCTGGGCTTTTTTACTGAGGGAAACCCCAAGACAGAAGAATACGATAGGTTAAATGAAAAATATCAGATTGGTGAAGCTATCTCAGTTCTTATCGAACAGGACGATTCCCTCCTGGATGAAGAGAATCTTAAGAATGTCCTAGCCCTTCAGGAAGAAATAGAAGAAATTGATGGCGTATTCCAGGTGCGGAGCTTTATTCCCTCGGAAATCTTCATGGGGGGACATGTTTTCACAGTTGATGAGAGGTTTATAGACCACCACGCCGACCTCCTCATAGATTTTATTGAGGACAGGTATTTTCTTACCGAGCAGGTCCTATCCAGTGACAGAAGCAAGAGCACTATTATCGTCAATCTGGAATTGAATGCTAACGTTGGAGATGTAGTGGGGTCGCTTAAAGAGATAATCCAAAGTGAAGAAGGCTTGACCCTGTCTCTCGCCGGCAACGAAATCATTAAAGATACCCTCTGGGATTACCTTATCAGGATACTTTTTGTCCTACCGCCCGCTGCCGGTATCCTTATATTACTGGTCTTCTACTCGGTTATAAGGAACAAAAAGTTCACCATATTGGCAGTAATTCCCGCCGGGCTTGCTGTCCTGTGGACCTTCGGCACGATTTTCTGGAGCGGACAGGAACTGAACCTGGTGACTGTCATCAGCCCGATATTCATTTTAGTGATGGGTGCAGTTGATGGTCTTCACTATATAAGTCATTTCTTGGACAATATGAGTAGATACTCAGACCGCCGTCAACTTACTGTAGAGACACTGCGTTTCGTTGGCATGCCGATATTTCTGACGACCATTACTACCATGGCTGGGTTCGCTGCCCTGACCTGGACAGAAGTGCTGCCTATGAGGCAGATGGGAATATTTGTCTCTCTGGGTATCGGCTATGCCGGTGTTCTCTCACTCTTCTTTCTACCGGCGGTGCTGTCCAGGATAAAGTTACCCCCGAAACCACCGCAGGTTCAGGAAAACCGCCTGGCAGGGCTTGTCCTGGAGGTATCCCGACGCCGGGCTCTAGTTGTTGGGGCTTTTCTCATCATTGTGGCTATTTCTGCCTTCTATATACCCAGGCTTGATGTTGTCTCCAATCAATTGATGTTCTTTAAGCAAGATTCAGAAGTCAGGCAGACCTTTGATAAGGTTGAAGAGTATTTTGGTGGTGCCTTACCCCTTACTGCTGAGATAGTTGCCGATAGAGGCATAGACACTTTAAGGGATTACAATTTTGCTGATGATATTTTAGATACCGAGCGGGAGCTAGAGAGGTTACCCGGGATAAAGAGCGCCTTCTCGCTTTTTGATATGGTGGTCAGTATCAATCAGATGATGACCGGCAAAGACGATTATCCTCAAAATCCTCAATTTATCCAGAAACTCTTGAGGCAGATAGATGACGAAGACCTGGAAACCTGGGTTTCAGATGATGGCCTCAGGATGCTGATTACCACCGAGGACCTTGATTCTGTGGATATGGATAGGCTGGAGGATTTTGTCGCTGAGCACCCTGACATTAGATTGATTACCGGCATGCCGGTGCTTTTTGAGGAGATGAACAGGCTGGTGGTGCAGAGTCAGGTTCAGAGCCTGGGTTTGGCGCTTGCCCTGATATTTATCATGCTGCTGGTCACCCTGAGGAGGTTTAAGGCGGCTATCATCAGTTTGATTCCGATAGTCATCACTATTACGGCTATTATGGGTATGCTGGTCATAAGCAAATTTTATCTCAATGTTCTAACTGCCAACCTGTCTGCTATCGCTATTGGTGTGGGTGTGGACTATTCCATTCACCTGATATCTGGTATCCATTATTTCCGAAAACAGGGCGTGGACGGGAGAGACTCGATTAGCTCAGCCCTATCAACTGTTTCCAAGCCGATTTTAGCTAACGCCTTTGGTCTGGCTATCGGGCTTTCTGTTCTCTTCCTGTCACCCTTGAGAATCCACATGCAGGCAGCCTCGGTGATGTGGGTGGCAATGATGGTCTCCTCAATGGCAGCCCTGCTGTTAATCCCTATGTTCTACTCAGGAGCGCCTTCCCCCAAGCCCAAAAAATGAAGCCCTCCCCAAACGCTATGAACTGAGGAAGAAGGGGTAGCTGGGCATCAAGCAAGCGACATTACCATTATTAAAAAATAGGGAAACAATTCGTAGCTAGTTAGCTTTGAATTGTTTTTAGAGTTATGTTAACAAGACAGGTCATTTAGGGGCACCGCCCAATCTAATGGGAGGTCTATCTGCGTAAAGGGGCGACTCTACAAGACGCTGAGGAAGTTCTCGGGGTACGGCTGAACAGGCTCAGGGGAATGCAGTTCGAGATTTAACTGCCCGAACAGCTATGATTATTCCGTTCTTGAGCGAAGTCCGCTCGACTTCATGTAAATGGCTGGTGTTGATGAGGCTACTCATGCCACCATTTTTAAGATAATCTTTGAAACCACGATAATGGTCCCCACTTGCGAGGAATTCAACTGCCCTAGCAAATAAAGCCCATATGTTTGCCGGTAAAGGAACCTGAAAATCTATGAAAATAAGGGTCCCATCTGGTTTAACAATCCTTTTCATTTCCGAGACTACTTTTTCACGGGCTATTTTCCCCTTGTCATGCAGTCCGAAAGATATGGAAGCACAGTCAAAATGGCAATCCGAAAACGGCAGGCTGGTTGCGTCAGCCTGCTGGAATGACACATTTGCCAGATTATGTTTGATTTTATTTTTCAAAGCTGTCTTTATCATATCCGAAGCGATATCTATTCCCGTGGCGGTAAAACCATTCCGCGCATACTCAAAAACCTGTTCACCAGTCCCACAACAAACATCCAATACCTTATTGCCGGCATTCATACCCGCAAATCCGGGGACAAATTCTCTTATGTCTCTCAGCAAAGGGTCTATTAAGTTTGAGTAGTTAAATATGAACATCATTAACAATGATAGCATACAGCGGATTATGAATTATACAGACCGTAATAGCGTAAAGGGGCGACTCTATAAGGCACTGGGGAAAGAGGTGGTGCCTCAGTTATCACTCTTCGGGCAGAAGCC
>DAOWJH010000025.1 GCA_030640495.1 Dehalococcoidia bacterium
GAATCTGTGCAGCGAGCACAATGTACTATTTATAATAAACGACTTCCTTGATTTAGTCCTAGCCACTGATGCCGATGGATTACACCTAGGTCAGGATGACCTGCCCATTAAAGTAGCCCGCAAGCTGCTACCGATGGGCAAAATCCTGGGCTGCTCAACAACTACTGTAGACCAAGCTATTACTGCTGGGGCTGAGGGGGCTGACTATATAGCCGTCGGCTCAATGTATCCAACATTATCCAAAGAAACAGCCAAGGTAGTTGGTTTAGAAAGGTTGCGCCAAATCAGGCAGGCAGTAACCCTGCCCCTGGTGGCTATCGGCGGTATTACCAAGGATAATGCGGCTGAGGTCTTAGCTGCCGGGGCTGACTCGGTAGCAGTGATTAGTGCTATACTACAAGCAGAGTCTCCAGAAGAAGCAGCTCGACAAATAGCAGACAGGCTTGAGGCACAAATTTGAGCAGATTAACGGATAATTTAGATTCAATTGCTGACCACATCCGACTGAGCCTATCAGCCAAAGATTCAGCCAGAGAAAAAGCAATACCCCTATGTCGTGAAGTGATTCGCTATTGCAGCCAAGCTATCCGGGCTATACACCGCCAAGAATTTGACCAAGCCAAAGAACTACTCCAGTCAGCCCGCAATCTACTTAATGAGGCTAAACAGTCCGTGGCTGGCTACAGCGAGCTTAGCAACACCGGCTTTATCAGAGATGCTCAGAAGGAGTTTGCTGAAGGCAGTATCACCCTTGCCCTGGCAACAGGGAAACAACCGCCTGGGCCTGATGAGCTGGGCATTGACTACGCCGCCTATTTGAACGGGCTGGGTGAAGCTGTAGGTGAGTTGAGGCGTTACCTCCTGGATAGTATGAGAAGGGGTGACCTGGGGCGGGGTGAGGAATTATTATCAGCCATGGATGACATTTACAGTATTCTGGTCACTATGGACTTCCCCGATGCCATAACCGGCGGTCTACGCCGGACTACTGATATGGTACGTGGAGTCCTAGAAAGGAGCCGCAGTGACCTGACACTGGCTATGGTGCAAAAGGAGCTAGAACAGAAACTGGACTCGCTTGAGCCAGAGTTAAAGTAGAAAGGGGAAAATATGCCAGGAATTTTCTGGGTGGTGGTGATAGGTGGAGTCATAGGTATTATTTTTGCCTTAGCCCTAATAAGGTATATTCTGCGGGCTGATTCAGGAACAGCAGCGATGCAGGATATAAATGCTATGATTTCAGAGGGGGCATGGGCTTTCATCAGGCGTCAGTATTCTACTATTGGTATAACTGCTGTTATAGTGGGGGTGGCAATCGGCGTTCTGCTTGGCATGCTAAGCAGTCCGGCAGAGCTAGAGATGCTGGGGGTATCGGCATTAGGATTAGGCTGGCGGACAACGGTAGCATTTCTTGCCGGGGCTCTGTGTTCCTGTGTTTCCGGGATTGTGGGCATGTGGATTGCGGTTAAGTCAAATGTTCGTTGTGCTGCTGGCTCTCACCGCGGCTTAAATGAAGCTATCAAGATAGCACTGCGGGGTGGGGCAGTTTCCGGTTTTCTTATTGTTGCCCTGAGCTTGCTGGGAGTAACGGTAATATTTTTTGGTTTTGGCGGAGCCAGGCATCCTGAAATTGCTCCTCACCTTATTGTTGGCTTTGGCTTCGGGGCTAGCATGGTTGCCCTTTTCTCTCAGCTTGGTGGTGGTATCTATACTAAAGCGGCTGATATGGGGGCTGACCTTGCTGGTAAGGTCGAGGCTGGAATTCCCGAAGACGACCCTCGTAATGCAGCGGTAATTGCTGACCTGGTTGGTGATAATGTTGGTGACTGTGCTGGTCGTGGTGCCGACCTCTTTGAATCCACAGCAGCAGAAAACATCGGTGCCATGATAATAGGTGTCACCTTGTATATAATCTCGCTAAAGGCAGGATTCCCCCCAATTATTGCCGTGGGCTGGGTGCTTTTCCCACTGGTTATTCGTGCCTTTGGCATTATTTCCAGTATGTTCGGTATATTAGCTGTGCACAGTCGGGGTGAAAAAGAGAACCCGATGACCACTCTCAACCGTGGCTATTACGTAGCCCTGGGTCTCAGTGTGATAGCCATGTTTTTCACCTGCTGGGTAATGTTTGGCCCTATGTGCCCCGAAGGATGGCTATGGCTCACGGGAGCCGGACTTATTGGTATAGTAACTAGTGTCTTAGTAATCTATGTTACCCAGTATTACACTGAGTCCAGGTTTGGCCCAACAAGAAGCATTGTTGAGGCTTGCCGCACCGGTCCAGCCACTACCTTCGTTACCGGTCTGTCTGTAGGCTTTGAAACTATCATGCCAACAGCGCTCATCATTTGTGCTGCCCTGGGGCTGTCCTACGCCTTTGGCACAATGGCTGGGTTGGATGTTTCGTGGTGGATAAGCGGCGCCTATGGCACAGCGATAGCTACCATGGGAATGCTGATGACCTGCCCGTTTATTCTGACTGAAGACACCTTTGGTCCGATAACCGATAATGCTAATGGCATTAATGAGTTTACCGGGGCTGGCTCTAAGATAAGGCGAGTTACCGACCATCTTGATGCTACCGGCAATACCACCAAGGCTCTAACCAAGGGGTATGCCATGGTCTCGGCAGGGCTGGCTGGCTTTCTCCTCTTCCAGGCCTATTTTGACCGAGTCCTGCTCTTCCAAGGCAGAGAGGGAGAGCTGTTCAGCGTGAACCTTGTTTGCCCCGAGGTTCTTATTGGCGGCATTCTAGCCATCATGATGGTCTTCCTGTTCAGTTCCTGGGGGCTGAGGTCAGTGGGAGGGGCGGCAAGTAAGATTATTGAGGAGGTGCGCCGCCAAATCAAAGCTGACCCCGGAATTATGGCGAGGACGTCCAGGCCTGATTACAAGAAGGCGGTTGATATTACCACCGGGGCAGCGCTAAAGGGGATGATTGCTCCCGGGTTGCTTCCGGTGCTTCTGCCGGTAGTTATCGGGGTTACCTTTAGATTCATACCTGGCTACAATGCCCCCATGGCAGTAGGCGCCTTTCTTATGGTAGGAACCTTTGCCGCTATTCTCATGGCTTCCTTTATGAACAATGGTGGCGGTGCCTGGGACAATGCCAAGAAGTATATTGAGGATGGGCAACTCAGGGATGAAGAGGGGAAGGTTATCCTCAAAGGTTCATTTATACACGCTGCCGCAGTAGCTGGTGATACCGCTGGCGACCCGCTTAAGGATACGGTGGGACCTTCATTGCATATTGTAGCCAAGCTGATAGCGACGGTAACTTTGGTGCTGTGCCCCCTGTGGATTATTTAGGGTGGTTGGGGGATACAGCCGGCAACAGGCTAAAGGCTTGGGCTGTGCAAGAAGGGGTTACCTGAGCGCTCAGTGCC
>DAOWJH010000076.1 GCA_030640495.1 Dehalococcoidia bacterium
CCATAACCTGGGAGGCACTTTTAAGGCTTTCCTCAAAGGGTGTGTAAAAATCCCGAACCAGCTGTACCCAGTCCCTGTTATCATGGGCTATTTCGTCTAGCTCGTCCTCCATTTGGGCGGTAAACTGAATATTGATGATGTCAGAGAAATGCTGGTTGAGCAAATCACTAACCACCAGGCCCAACTCGGTAGGCTGAAAGCTTCCGTTAGCTTTGGCAACATAACCCCGGTCTTGAATCGTAGACAGGATGGGAGCATAGGTGCTGGGGCGCCCGATACCCCATTGCTCCAGCATCTTAACCAGGGTGGCTTCAGTAAAGCGGGGCGGGGGCTGGGTAAAGTGCTGCTCAGGGAAAAGCCCTAGAAGCTCAAGCTCATCGCCCCTTTCCATCTGTGGCAATAAGGAGCTTTTCTGGGCTTCTTTCTCACTTTCATCTTTCCCCTCGGTATAGAGAATTATAAAGCCAGGAAACTTGACCACAGAGCTGGAAGCCCTGAAAAGATAATCGGTCTTAGACTCTGGGCATCTAGCTTCAATGTCCAGGGTAGTATTATCAGCTAAAGCCGCTGACATTTGGCTAGCCACCATTCGCTTCCAGATAAGCTCATAAAGCCTGAACTGGCTGGTAGTAAGGTAGGCTTTAATTAGAGATGGCTCCCGCTGAACTTTAGTCGGGCGAATAGCCTCATGGGCTTCCTGTGCCCACTTTGCGCTTCTGACAAAGGAGCGGGCATGAGGTGGAATAAACTGAGAGCCAAACTTCCGGCTAATGAATTCTCTGGCTTCAACTATGGCTGAGCGGGCTACTCGGGTAGAGTCAGTGCGCATATAGGTAATAAGTCCTGCGCTCCCCTCATTACCTATCGGCAGACCCTCATAGAGCTGTTGGGCAATAGCCATTGTTTGCTTGGTTGTGAAGTGGAGTTTCCGCCACGCCTCTTGTTGTAGGGTGCTGGTTGTAAACGGCGGTGCCGGCTGGCGGGTTACCCTTTTCGTCTTTACCTTAATAACTCTGTAAATCGCCTGCTCAAGTTCATTGCTAACCTCGTCTGATTCTTCTTTATTGTGAAGTTCTAGCTTGGTGCCATCAACAAGACCAATCAGCATAGCTCGGAAGGTTACCGCTTCGGCAGTAGCTATTTTTTTACTTAGCTCAGCCTCAATAGTCCAGTATTCTACCGGGATAAACCTCTCAATCTCTCGTTCTCGGTCAACAATAATTTTTAATGCCACCGACTGAACTCTACCCGCTGAGAGGCCTCTTCTTACCTTCTGCCACAGCCACGGGCTAATCTTATACCCCACCAGCCTGTCTAGGACACGCCGTGCTTGCTGGGCATTGACTAACTGCATATCTATAGACCGGGGGTGTTTAAAGGCTTGTTCAACAGCCTCTTTAGTTATTTCGTGAAAGACTATGCGGCGGTAGGCTATCCGGTTTGACTTTGTCGCTTCAACCAAGTGCCAGGAGATGGCTTCTCCCTCACGGTCTGGGTCGGTAGCCAGATAGACAACCGATGCCGTTTTAACTGCCTGCTTAAGCTCCCGCACAACCTTGCTCTTCCCCCTGGGCACCACATACTTGGGTATAAAGCCATTCTCTATATCTATGCCTAATTGGCTTTTGGGCAGGTCTCTTATATGACCCAGCGACGCTTTGAAGCTATAGCCTTTACCTAAAATCTTGCTCAGCGTTCTAGCCTTGGCTGGTGACTCAACCATAACCAGATTTTTCTTCATACTGCCTACTCTACTTTTACCCTGTATTCCTCTCTTACTTCCCGTGCCAGAACATAATTCATATTCCCCACCTGCTTCACCAGACCCTTTAGTTCCATCATAGCTAGGGTGCTGCTCACCGTTGACATTGGCAAACTGCTGCTGCGACAGACCTCATCAATATGAGTAGGCTCAGCACCTAGTTGCTTCAGTAACAATGACTCAGTCTCAGAAGGTGGTACCACTTCTTTCATTTCCATCTGGTGAGCTACATTCATCAGGTTCAACTCCTCTAAAACATCAGTGTAGTCGCCTACTAGCTTGGCTCCTTCTTGAATAAGGTGATTGGTTCCTGTGCTGGCTGGCGATAGAATGCTACCCGGAATAGCGAATACCTCTCTATTTTGCTCCAATGCCAGATGGGCAGTAATCATCGCCCCACTGGTATCCCCAGCCTCAATAACTAGAACCCCTAGGCTCAATCCACTCATTATCCTATTCCGCCTGGGGAAGTTATCAGCCTTAGGTCTGGTGCCTAAAGGATACTCGCTTATCAGAGCCCCTCGCTGAATAATACTGCGAGCCAGATTAGCATTCTCGGCAGGATAAACAACATCAAGCCCGCAGGCGAATACAGCAATTGTCCTGCCGCCAGCCTCTAGAGCGCTGCGATGGGCTATTGAATCAATCCCTTTAGCCAGACCGCTTACAACAGTGATTCGGCTCTGAGTCAGGTCAGCTACTATCTCCTCGGTTACCTGCCTCCCGTAAACAGTAGCTCGGCGGGTACCCACCACCGCCAGGCACCACTCATCCTCAGGAAGCAAGGAACCCCTCACATAAAGTAGCGGCGGATAATCATATATCTCCTTAAGCCGGGATGGATAATCTTGGTCATGGCAGGTAAGCACTCTCACCCCATAGCGGTTCAGCTTCTCCATCTCTGCCTCCAGAGAAATCTTAGGTTGCCATGAGGTAATAGCCCGTATTGAACCGCTATCCAGACCAGACTGCTTTAACTCAGCCGGGGTAGCCCCCCACGCATCCTCCAGACCGCCAAAGTAGTTCTCCAGCTGAGTTAGCTTGACCCGTCCAATGCCCGGTATCAGGCTGAAGCCTACCCAATACTTAATCTCTTCATTACTCACTTTCAAATCAATGCCATTCTAGCACAGAAGCAGACTACTGACAATCAGGATTTATCTACCTCATCCCTTAATCCCCCTCTCCTTTAGACCTTATCTCTTACTAAAAGGAAGGTTGCATCTTTTAAAGGCTATAGCTCTTCTTAATAAAACGCCTGCTTTTATTTAAGTGGAGTATAAATCTTTAAGGGGAACCTAAACTTTTAAGGAAAGCATGAATTTTTTAAGGGAAAGTTTGAAGGGGCGCTAGCCCCTTCAAAAATATGATTCCCCTTCCCCTTATCAAGGGGAAGGGGATAAAGGGGATAAGGTTTCCAATTAAAAAATTAAAAGCAATAAGGTTTAAAACAAAATAATGTGGCGGAGAGGGTGGGATTCGAACCCACGGTAGCCAAAGGCTACACGCGCTCTCCAGGCGCGCCTGATAGACCACTCCAGCACCTCTCCACAACTTTATGTGACTTGTTCTGATATCTTGAGATATTCTTCATGCTCTGGGCTGCTTAGTAGAATAATAGGCTCTTTAGGTTCCAGATAATTA
>DAOWJH010000042.1 GCA_030640495.1 Dehalococcoidia bacterium
ATGGCAAAGGATTTGAATTACCTAGAATGCTAGGAGAGCTGGCTCGTATTGGCAAGCTTGGTCTAGCCGGGATGGAAGAACGCGCTCGATTGCTAGGTGGTAATTTGAGAGTGCAATCCGAGCCGGGCAAAGGCACTACAATCGTCACTAGTGCTCCTGTATAGTAGCTAAATATAAATACTACACAAGACATCCTCGCTTTTTATTTTCAACCTTGAAAACGCCCAGCTATTTTGTAACTGGGCCTAGCCGCAAGGTTTTGCCTGGGGGAAACCACCTGAGATAGCCGGATTGCAGCGGCAGTATCGTGTCGGTGTCGCTTACTGGCTTATATCAGCATACCCTCCATCTCAGCCAGAATTTGCTCGTTAGTAAAGTGATTAAGAGATATAGCATCACTGGGGCAACCGCCAACGCAGCTACCACAACCCTTACACAGAGCCTCATTAACCCGGCATACCTCCTCCCTTTCATCAAAGGAAATAGCATTATAGGGGCAAACAAGCTTACAGGCCTGGCAACCAGAGCAGATTCTCTCATCAATAACAGCAGTAGCTGCCTCAATCTCTACCTTGCCCCGGCTAATCATAGCCAGAACCTCGGCAGCCGCGGCTGAAGCCTGAGCTACGGTATCGGGAATATCCTTGGGGCCTTGGGCACAACCAGCAACAAAGACGCCATCAGTGGTAGTAGCTACCGGGTCCAGCTTGGGATGCTTCTCCAAGAAAAAGCCGTCAGCACTTCGGCTGATGTTAAACAGTCGGGCAACAGCCTCGGCATCCGGTTGCGCTTCCAGAGCAACACTTAGAATAACCATATCCACTGGCAGGCGGCGCTGCAAGCCAATTAAAGTATCCTCAAACTGAACAATAAGCTTGCCCTCTTCCTCAGGCTTTTCAGCTATATTGGTTATCTCAGCCGGGCGACCTCGGATGAAGATTGTGCCCTCATTAAGAACCCGATTATAAAATTCCTCAAAGCCCTTACCAAAGCTTCTGATATCAATATAGAACTCATAGACCTTAGCCTCAGTATGCTCCTTAATCAGATGAGCAAACTTCATGGAATACATGCAGCAAACCCGAGAGCAATACTCATGATACTTCTCATCTCTACTGCCCACGCAGTGGATAATGGCTATGCTCTGGGGGGGAGAGCCATCCTTGAGCACGATATTGCCGCCTGTCGGTCCTGAGGAATTAACCATCCGCTCAAACTCAAGGCTGGTGATAACATTATCCAGACGCTTATAACCATATTGATAGATGGGGGTAGGGTCAAAGACACTAAAACCAGTGGTTAAGATTATAGAGCCAACCTCCAGCTCAACAATCTCCTCCTTCTGCTCAAAATTAATAGCCTTCGCCTCGCAGAGCTTCTCGCAGGCACGGCAGGTGCCCTTCAGGAAATAGACACAGTGCTCGGTATCAATAACTGGCACATTAGGCACCGCTTGAGGGAAGGGACTATAAATAGCCTTCCGCTTACCTATACCAGCCTCAAATTCACTGTCTACCTTGAACGGGCACTTTGTCTGGCACAAGCCACAGCCAGTGCATTTATCCTCATCAACGTATTTCGGCTTTTTCCTAACCTTAACCTTGAAGTTGCCGATATAGCCCGAAACTTCCTCTACTTCACTATAGGTCAGCAGCTCAATATAGGGATGAGAGCCCACCTGCGTCATCTTCGGCGTAAGAATACAGGCTGAGCAATCCAGCGTAGGGAAGGTTTTATCCAATTGTGCCATATGCCCTCCAATACTTGGACTCCTCTCCACCAGATAGACCATATGCCTGGAATCAGCAATCTTCAGAGCTGCCTGAATACCAGCAATTCCCCCACCTACTATCAGAGTATTGGGGTTAATCGGAACTTCCCTCATCTCCAGAGGCTGGTGATAATAAACGCGTCTCACCGCAGCACTTACCAGCGCTTTGGCTTTCTCAGTAGCCAGCCGCTTGTCCTCAGTTACCCAGGAACAGTGCTCACGGATATTTGCCATCTCAAACAAATACGGATTTACCCCGGCCTCCTGACAGGCACGACGAAATGTAGGCTCATGCATTGTTGGTGAGCAGGAGGCAACAACCACGCGATTAAGACCTAATTCTTTAATATCATTTTTAATAAGCTCCTGACCCGGCTGTGAGCACATGAACTTATAGTCGCGAACTATTACCACCGAGTCTAATCCCTGGGCAAACTCAGCAACCGCTGCCATATCCACAGTATCAGCAATATTACTGCCACAATGGCAGATATAAACGCCAATTCTGGGTTCCACTTTTAGCCTCCTGCTTTGCCCTAATATATGGTTCAATACCTGCAGGTAAAATTACACCCCTATTTAATCCATAGGATAATGCCAATCATCTGGGTGATGAAGAGGATTGGAATGCTGTAATTAGCCTTGAATCTGTGTTTACTCGCCTGTGGTAGATATCCTTGTATGAGACTTAGTAATCTATACCCATGATTGCCTTTTGTATACCTTCGACGAAATGATGCTTGACCCTAATCATCTCAGTAACCATATCTGCTCTCTTCACTACATCTATTGGCGCACTTCGCCCTGTCAAAATCAGGTTTACCCAGGGCGGTTTCAAATCAATTAGAGCCATTAGCTGCTGGATAGTTAATGCCTTAATATCTATTGCATCAAAGACCTCATCAAGGATAACTACGTGATAATGCCCCTCGAGCAATACCTCCTCTGCATATGCAAAAGTCTGCCGAAAGGTCAAGTGCAATTCCTCTTCCGTTTGGCCAGCGGTCTTCCCCTTGTTTAGCTGCACTATCTCGAAAGGATGGTAATTATCGACGAAGAGATATTCTCCGTAGGCAAAGTCTGCCTTGGAAAACTGGATCATAATTACTTTCAATCCGTGTCCAGCAGCTCGCAACGCTACTCCCAAAGCAGCTGTCGTTTTCCCTTTACCCTGCCCGGTATAAACTGCGAGCAGACTCTGGTTTACGTTGGTTTGACTCATATTAATATCCCCTCAATCTCAGCCATAATCTGCTCAGTGGTAAAATGTTTACCGGTAATAGCACTGCTAGGGCAAGCTGCCACGCATACACCACAGCCCCTGCACAAGGCTTCATTGACCTGACACACCCTCTTCTCCTCATCAAAGGAGATGGCACTATAAGGGCAAAGGTGCTCACAAATTTGACAGCCAGAGCAGACCTCTTCATCAATAGCAGCGATGGCAGCTTCAGTCTCTACCCTGCCCTTGCTAATCATAGCCAGGACTCGGGCAGCAGCTGCCGAAGCCTGAGCCACACTTTGGGGAATATCCTTAGGGGACTGGCAGCAACCTACGACATAAATCCCAGCACTCATTGTAGCTACTGGATCCAGCTTGGGGTGCTTCTCTAGGAAGAAACCATCGGCGCTCCGACCCAGAGAAAATATCTTGGCAACCTCTTCTACATCTGCCCTTGGTTCAAGACCGGTGCTTAATATCACCATATCTACTGGGACATGGCATTGGCAATCAGCTAGGGTATCTTCACATTGGACAATTAACCTTCCATTGTCGGGAAATACATCGCTAGGCCGACCCCGAATGAACTTAGTCCCTTCATCCAGAGCACGGTTGTAGAATTCCTCAAAAGCCTTGCCAACAGCCCTGAGGTCAATATAAAATTCATAAACTTCACTTCCAGGCACATGCTCTTTTATGAGGTGGCTGAACTTCATTGAGTACATACAGCACACCTGCGAGCAATATTCGTGATAGCTCCTATCACGACTGCCTACACAATGGATAATACCTACTGTTTTTGGCTCTGAGCCGTCCTTCAATAGAATCTTACCAGCAGTCGGCCCACTAGCATTGACCATTCTCTCAAACTCAAGGCTAGAAATAACATTATCCAAGCGTCCATAGCCATACTGATACAGCGGAGTCGCGTCGAAAGCATCATAACCGGTGGCTACTATCATATTACCAACTTCTATTTCGACTATCTCCTCTTTCATGTCATAGTTAATTGCTCCAGCTTCACAGATCTTAACGCACTCCATGCACTCTGAGCATACACCACAGTTTAAGCAACGTTTGGCTTCCTGAATAGCCATTTTTTCGTCAAAGCCGAGCTCAACCTCGGCAAAACCCTCTCGTTTTCTCATGTCAAGAACCGGCATAGCTGCCCTTGCCTTTATTTCCACGCCTTCCGTCGATACCTCTTTTACCTTTTCAATTGGTGTTGGTCTCCCTTCCTTTAGGTCTACCCCGCTAAGGTAGCGCTCAATAGAGATGGCTGCTTCCTTCCCTGCAGCAATAGATGCAATGACATCAGACGGCCCAGCAACCACATCACCACCAGCAAAAACGCCTTCAATATTTGTCTGTAAGGTAACAGGGTCGACGGAGAGAGTTCCCCAACTGGTGTATTCAAGCTCCTTAGGCAACATCGTTTTATCCACCGCCTGACCAATGGCGATGATTACATTGTCAACATTCATATTGAATTCTGAGCCTTTAATAGGTATCGGGCGTCGGCGACCGCTAGCATCAGGTTCCCCTAGCTCCATCCGAATACATTGGATGCCAGTTAGCTGACCATTTTGGGTTAAGACTCTAACCGGTGCTGCCAGAATATGGAGCTTCACTCCTTCCTGCTCGGCTTCGTCGACTTCAGTTTTAACCGCCGGCATTTCAGCGCGGGAGCGGCGATAGACGATTGAAACCTCCTTTGCCCCCAGACGGTGGGCTACCCTAGCCGCATCTACAGCAGCGTTGCCACCACCGATAACCGCTACTCTGTCGCCAAGGTCAATCTTTACCCCTGAATGTGCCTGCTTCAAGAAGCGAAGGGCGTGGATTACTCCCTTAGCATCTTCGTTGGGAATATTCATTTGCATACTTGTCTCGGCACCGGTGGCTAAGAAGACCGCTTCATAACCCTGATTGAATACATCCTCTAGGTCTTTCACCGGCGTATTTGTCTTTATCTTCACCCCTAGCTCTTTGATGTAACTGACTTCGTTATCCACTACCTCCGCAGGCAACCTGTAGTCAGGGATACCATAGCGCAGAAGACCACCAGCTTCAGGGGCAGCCTCAAAGACGGTAACTGGGTATCCCTCCCTGATCAGGTCATAGGCACAAGCCAACCCTGCAGGCCTGGAGCCAACGATGGCTATCTTCTCCTTTTTTGTTTTCTCTATGTGGGTTGCCTTTTCTCTCCCTACCCTCAGTTCATAGTCAGCCATAAATCGTTTTAGAGAACGAATTGATATCGGCTCATCGACCTTGCCTCTTTCGCAATCTATTTCGCAGGGGTGGGTGCAAACTCGCCCACAGACCCCAGCAAAAGGCATGGTTCTCCTCATCACCTCAAGCGCCTCTTTGAATTTGCCCTGCGAAATAAGGGCTATATAACCTTGGGCATTGACCCCAGCCGGACAGGCAACCCGACAGGATGGATAGCCTCGTTTATCAATGGTAAAAACATTGGGGACAGCTTGCGGGAAGGGGCGATATATCGCCTTCCTCTGACCTAATCCGAGGTCGAATTCAGAAGGCACCTCAACAGGACATACCTTTTCACACTCAGAGCAACCGGTGCATTTGCCAACATCCACGTACCTCGCCTTCTTCTTAATCTTGACCTTAAAGTTGCCAACAAATCCTGAAACATCTACTACCTCACTATAGGTCATTAGCTCAATATACGGATGAGAACCCACATCGCTCATCTTAGGGGTGAGAATGCAGGCTGAGCAATCCAGCGTAGGAAAGGTCTTATCTAATTGCGCCATGTGCCCGCCAACACTGGGCTCCCTTTCCACCAGGTAGACCTTATGCTCGGAATCAGCAATCTCCAGAGCTGCCTGGATACCGGCGATGCCGCCTCCTACCACCAAGGTGTTAGAATTGACCGGAACTTCCTTGGTCTCCAAGGGCTCGTGATAATAAACACGCCTTACTGCTGCGCTCACTAATGCATTGGCTTTCTCTGTAGCTTTGGCAGGGTCTTCGGTTACCCAAGAGCAATGCTCTCTAATATTGGCCATCTCAAAAAGATAGGGGTTTAGCCCAACACTCTCACAAACTCGCCGGAAGGTTTTTTCGTGCATTAGAGGTGAGCAAGAAGCCACTACCACCCGATTAATCCCCAGATTCTTAATATCCTGCCTAATAAGCTCCTGCCCTGGGTCAGAGCACATATACTTGTAATCCCGAGCAACTACCACAGAAGGCAATCCCTGAGC
>DAOWJH010000099.1 GCA_030640495.1 Dehalococcoidia bacterium
CGTAGCGATTAAGCCACAACCGGAGTTCGAACCATTCTTTAGGCTGAATTGGGACGAGTTCTCCAAAACTATGAAGTCTGCAGGCCAACCCCCCTCGGGGTCGCCAAATCACCGAAAATGGTGACCACCCCCTGAACTACCTCTACCTACTCCACGGTTACGCTTTTGGCTAGGTTCCGCGGGAAGTCTATGGGACAACCCCTTTGCCTGGCGGTATAATAGGCAAGTAGCTGGAGGGCGACCACATTAACTACCGGAGAGAATATGGCATCAACCCGGGGTAGGGTAATGATGGAATCAGCTAATTCCCCGATAGCCTCGTCCCCCTCCTCAGCCAGGGCTATGACCGGTGCGCCTCTAGCTTTGATTTCCTTGATATTGGTCAGCATAGCCTCGTAGGTATTATCCTGAGCCACAATGGCCACGATAGGGGTATCACTACCTAGTAAGGCAAAGGGACCGTGCTTCATCTCTCCAGCAGCATAGCCTTCAGCATGAATATAGGAGGTCTCCTTTAGTTTAAGTGCCCCTTCAAGGGCTACGGGGAAGTTTATGCCTCTGCCAATGAAGAATACACATTCATACCTTGACACGTATTTGGCGTATTCCAAAATCTTAGTTTCATTATCCAAAACCTGCTGGACTTTTTCTGGCAGTTGTCTTAGCTCCATAATTAGGTCAGCTAGTCTTCTGGCATCAATCTTGGAATATGACATCACCAGCCAATATAATGCCATGAGCTGAGCCATAAAGCTCTTGGTTGCCGCCACACTTGCCTCTGAGCCAGCCCTGGTATAGATAGTCTGGTCAGCAATTCGGCTGGCAGCGCTACCCACCACATTAGTGATGGCTAACACCTGACACCCCACATCTTTTAACTTTTTCATAGCTTTAAGGGTATCGGCAGTCTCACCAGACTGAGTAATGGCAATGGCTCCGGTTCTGGCCAGGGTCTGACCATAATAGTTGAACTCAGAGGCAAACTCAGCCCTAACCGGGATGCTGAGCAGCTCCTCCATGACATATTTTCCTATCAATGCGGCATGATAGGAGGTGCCACAGGCTAGTATGAGCATGGATTCTATGCCGCCACGCATGACAGCTAAATCAACTGCTGGCTTATCTTCCGACACCCAGCCTACCAGGGTATCCCGTATCACCCTGGGTTCCTCATGAATTTCCTTAAGCATGAAGTGCTCATAGCCTGCCTTTTGAGCCTCTTCCACACTCCACGAAATCAGGTGCTGTTTCCGATTAACCTCGGTGCCGCCTCGGCTAATCCTCATACTATCCTTGGTAATAACTCCGATATCACCGTCTTCTAAATAAATAACCCTATTGGTGTAGTCCAGTATTGCCGGCACATCTGAGGCGATAAAGTTCTCTCTGTCGCCGATGCCAATAATTAGCGGGCTATCTTTCTTGGCAGTTACTAATTTGGGCTCACCGACGGTCAACGCTATGATGGCATAGGAGCCGTCTACATCACGCAAGGCAGCCTCTACCGCTTCCTCTAAATTGCCATCGTAATACTTTTCAATCAGGTGAGGGATTACCTCGGTATCTGTCTCAGAAACAAAGTGGTGTCCTTCAGCAGTTAGCTGCTGCTTTAACCTCTGGGAATTGTTTATTACTCCATTGTGGATGACAGCGATGTTGCCTGAGCAATCAAGGTGGGGGTGAGCATTTGCCTTTGACGGCTCACCATGGGTTGCCAGTCTGGTATGACCAATGCCTGCTGTCCCACTAAGCTGGGGTGCCACTTTTGCCAGTTCTCTTACCCTGACTGCATCCTTATACAGGTCAATACTATTGTCCAGCACAGCTATACCACAGGAGTCGGAGCCCCTATACTCCAGCTTGACCAAGCAGTCAAGTAAGATGGGCTGAGCTTGCTTATCTCCAATATAACCTACAATACCACCCATAGTTAATACACCAAACCTTTGTCGGGTAGCCTGCCACTAATGAGCTTCAGTGCCTTTACCTGGCTATAATTACCTAGAATAAGTCCGGGCTGGGCTACGACACCATTGCCTAGGTTACAGCCCTCACCGAGCATCGCCCCTACACTTACCCGGTAGTGTTCATTATTAACCCTGACCTCAGCCTCGTTACTGCAAGCAGTAAAGTGTCCTTGTATAACACAACCCTTGTCAATAACTGAATCCTGAATAATAGAGCCGGAGCCGATATTAACATCATCACTGATAACACTGTTCCTAATCTCGGTAAATGGCGAAATAACCACGTTGTCGGCAATACTGGTAGCCGGAAAGATACATACATTGGGGCCAATATCGCAGCCATCACCAATAACCACCGGCCCAACTATGTAGGAATTTGACCTTATTAGCGTGTTTTCCCCCACCGAGACCAGCCCTTTTAATGAAACACCTGCCTCAATGGTGCCAGCCATGCTCGCCTGAATTTGGCGAAGGACGGCATTATTGAGGCTTAGTATATCCCACGGGTAGACTACGTCAAGCCAGGTGCCCTGTGTCTCGTGAGCAGTAATAAGCCTGCCCTGAGCCAGCATATTGCTCAGGGCTTCAGGAATATCTAACTCGGCTTCAATGAAGTTGAAAATTTCCGAGGTAAAGGCATAAATGCCGGTATTAACTATATTACTTTCAGCCTCCCTTGGCTTTTCAACGATAGCCTTCACTACCTCCCCGTCAACAGTCACCACTCCATATCTAATGGGGTTATCTACCCTCTTCACCAGCACTGCCTCAGGGTTTACTGTTACAAACTGGGCAATGGTATCAGCTTCAATTAGATTGTCTGCTGGCAAAACCAGAAACTCACTCTCGGCTACCCCTTTAGCCAGTGTCAGGGCGTGAGCAGTGCCCAGTTGCCTCTCCTGAGTTATATAGGTTATATCAACACCAAACCGCTCCCCTGAGCCCAAATAGTCAAAGACCTGCTCCTTCTTGTAGCCAACAATGAGGACGATATGGCGAATACCGTTTTGAGCTAATGACTCAACCACATAGTGCAGTATTGGCTTACCGGCTATGGAA
>DAOWJH010000028.1 GCA_030640495.1 Dehalococcoidia bacterium
CCTGGGGACAGTTATCCTACACACCGAGCAGTTCACCAGAGGCAAGGGGCACTTTATACCACTGGAGTATAAGCCACCTATGGAGCTTCCCGATGATGAGTATCCCTTAGTACTAACCACCGGGCGCAGTTTGTATCACTTCCACACCGGCACCCTAACCCGGAAGGTAAAGGGGCTCAACATATTGAGGAGTGAAGAGCTCGTGGAAATAAACCCCAGCGATGCCTCAGCCTTAGGCATTACTGATGGGGAAATGGTAAAGGTCATTTCTCGGAGGGGAGAAGTAACAGCTAAAGCAAGGGTCACCGAGGTGTCACCGGCAGGGGTAGTCTTTATGACTTTCCATTTTGCCGAAAGCCCAGCTAACATACTGACTAACCCAGCTCTTGACCCTGTTGCCAAGATTCCTGAGTTGAAGGTATGCGCGGTAAGGGTTGAGAGAAATATCGGCGGTTAAACGATGCACCACATTGGTATAGATATAATAGAAATAGCTCGCATTGAAGGGGCGATAGCCCGTTGGGGAAGGAGATTCCTGCAGCGGGTATATACTGAGTCCGAGCTCAGGCTATACCACAAAAAGCCTGAGTCTCTGGCTGCCCGTTTTGCTGGCAAGGAAGCAGTAATAAAGGCACTGGGAGGATGCCCCAAGGGCATCAGCTGGAAAGAGATTGAGATATTATCTGACCCTAATGGTAAGCCTTTAGTTAACCTCTATGGTAAAGTGCGAAATCGAGCCAACAGCCTGGGCTTAGATAGCTTTTCTATTAGTCTTTCTCATTCAAGGGAATATGCTACTGCTCTCGTGGCTGGCGAAACAAGATAAGATTAGCTTATAAGTTAGATTTTACTTCCCAGGCTCATAGTAAGGCCTTTGACCAGGAGCAGGTGAGGTGATAAAATTAGAGCAGGAGTTTAGATTAGTTGGCTAGGGGGAGGTAGAGATGTCAGGGCATTCTAAGTGGGCTTCAATTAAGCATCAGAAGGGGGTAGCTGATGCGAAGCGGGGTCAACTTTTTACCAAGCTGACCCAAGAGATTATAGTTGCCGTGCATGAGGGGGGCAATAACCCAACGACGAATTTTCGGCTTCGCCTGGCAATACAGAGGGCACGTGATAATAGCATGCCCTCGGATAACATAGAACGGGCTATCAAGCGAGGCAGCGGTGAGATAGAGGGAGCCAGCCTGGTAGAGATGGCGCTTGAGGGGTATGGGCCCAGCGGGGCGGCTATCCTAGTTCAAGCTCTGACTGATAACCGCAACCGAACCCTCCAGGATGTGAGGAACATATTTTCGCGGGGTGGTGGCAGCATGGGGGAGAGTGGCTGTGTAGCCTGGATTTTTGATTCAAAGGGATTGATTGCGATAAAGATTAATGATTTAGATGCTGAGGACTTAGCCCTGCAAGCTATAGACACTGGTGCTGAGGATGTCCTGATAGAGAACGGCTGTGTAGAGATTTACACCAAGCCTGATGAACTTGAGATGGTCAGGACAGCGCTAGAGCAGAAGGGTCTAGCCATAGCCTCAGCTGAGCTATCTATGGTGCCCAAGACTATGGTTGAGCTTGATGAAAAGGCAGCGTTACAAGCGCTGAAGCTGCTGGATAAACTAGAGGAACTAGATGAAGTCCAACATGTGTCCAGTAATGCTGACTTTTCCGATTCTATCCTAGAGAGGTATCAGTCGCAGGTTTAATAGTGTAATGAGGGTTCTAGGTATTGACCCGGGCACAGTAATTATGGGCTATGGGGTGGTTGAGGGTGGGGATGATGAAATAACCATGGTTGATTGTGGTGCCCTAACCAGTCCACCACGCTCCCCAATCGGGGAGCGTTTGAGTTTTTTATACGGTAGGCTTCTGGAAATTATTTTACGCTATCAGCCAGAGGCGGTAGCTGTGGAGCAGCCCTTCGTGGCTAAGAATGCCAGGTCGGCGCTGGCAATAGGCAGGGCTCAGGCGGTGGCTATTCTGGCGGCAGCTAATAGTAAAATCCCATCCTACGAATATACGCCGACTCAAGTAAAGCGGATGGTTGCCAATTATGGGGCCAGCTCAAAGGAGCAGGTTCAGGAGATGGTCAGGCTCCAGCTTGGGCTACCTGAGATTCCCCAATCGAGTGATGCGGCTGATGCTCTAGCGGTGGCTATTTGCCACCTGCGTGAGATACACCTGAGTAATCTACTGGCTGAGCAATGATAAAGGAGAGAGGATGATAACTAGTCTTCATGGTAAATTAGAGGCGGTGGGTAGCGATGGGGCAATTATAAATGTTGGCGGCGTAGGCTTCCAGGTGTATATGCCGACATCTACACTGAGTTCACTGGGTAAAATCGGCGAGGCGGTTAATCTACATACCTACCTCCATCTCAGAGAGGATAATGCCACTCTCTATGGCTTTGCCTCAGATGACGAGCTGGGGCTGTTCCAAACCCTGATTGGCGTATCAGGGTTAGGTCCCAAGCTGGCAGTGGCAATGTTTTCGGCGATGAGCGTGGAGAAGCTGACTATGGCTATTGCCACCAGCAGTGCCGACCTGCTGACGGTGATTCCGGGGATAGGTAAAAAGATGGCTAACCGGCTCATCCTGGAGCTTAAGGATAAAATAGGTGCCGGCTTGATAACAGCCCCGACGGCTCAATTAACGGAAGAGACCGAGGTATTAGCTGCCCTAACCTCCCTGGGCTATTCCGTCTCTGAGGCGACGCGGGCAGTAGCCACTCTGTCCCCCGGTTCAGAATTGAGCCTGGAGGAAAGGGTTAAGCTGGCGCTTCAGTATTTCACTACTAAATAAAAGGAGAGTAGTGTGGAAATCTTCTTATATGTAGTAATTTCCGTGTTACTGGTGGTAATTCTGGTGCTAATTCTGAGACCGAGGAAGGTAGAGATTCCGGCTATAGAAGAGCTGGAGAGCAAGCTTAGATTTGCCCTAGCCTCGGCAGTTTCAGTCAAAGAAATTCAGGATGCGCTGGAAGATTTGCCTCATGACCTTCTGGAATCAATAACCCGCAGTCTGGGCAAGAGGACAGGAAAGCTGAACGAGCTTCTGGCTACTTTTGAGTTGACCAAATACGACCGACTTTTCTACCTGGGAGAGCCTGTTGATTTTGTCGGAATTAAATATGATGAAGGGGTTGATTTTATTGAGGTAAAAACGGGCAAGGCACGCTTAACCGAGGACGAAATGAAACTGAAAGACCTTATTGACTGCAAGATGGTTAATTATGTGCCGCTATCGGTGCAGA
>DAOWJH010000010.1 GCA_030640495.1 Dehalococcoidia bacterium
TAAAGGGGCTACGCCCCTTTCAATCCCTTTCTTTACCTCCCACTTATTTAATGTTATGCCGCCTCTGATGCTTCGATAAGCCTGTCTATTGCTTCCCCTCCTTCCTCTGTAAGATGGTAAGCTGCCCCTTGAATATGGAGTAATTTTGCCACCCGCTCCAATATGAGGATTGCCTTCAAATTATGCTCTAATATGGGATGTTTTAGATTCTCAAAGGGCTCAAGAGGAGCCATCCATGCCAGTTTTCTTGCGTCTTCAGGGTTTACAAAAAAAGGCAGGTGGTCTGGCTCTTCAAGGGGCGCTTCAAAGGTGGTAGTAGAAGCAACGATTTCTCTGGCATATATACCTGCTTCCTCTCCTGACTGCCCTATGAAGAGAATATCACCAGGCTTTGCAGGTTTACAGGTCGTCCAACTAACATCAGACATACCCCGATAGAAAGTTAGCGCGTCTCGTAGTTTATAAACGTTTGGGTTTGACTTGGTTAAATAGTAGCTCATTTGTTTTACCTCATTTTTAAACCGGGCGTCTAAGAGGGGCGAAGCCCCTCTTTCTTTACCTCCCCCTCTCCTTTGAAGGAGAGGGGGATTAAGGGGGTGAGGTAGATAAATAATAATTACTTCGCCACCGATAACTCTTTGGCAAACTTCACGCTGGGGGGTTCAATCTCAGTTCTGGCAACCTTTGTCAGCTCACTGATGTTATCCCTGAAATCCTGAGCAAAGGCATTATATTCTATTACGAACCGGTTATACTGGTCTATAGCTTCCGGGGGAATTTCAACCTTTTCTGCTATCTCATAAAACTGCTCGACAAATTCATAGTAATGGCTGTTTATCAACCACAGCTCATTCAAATAGGTGCGCAGGTAAACATCAAACCTCCCGGCTCTAATGTCGCTCTCCACCCTGCCGATAAAGCAATCACACCAGGTATTAAAAATCCGCTGCGAGATATCACAGGCTCGGGCCCAATCCCACAACTTAGGGTTATCAATGTTGAACAGGCTATCTATGATAGCAAAGATAGATAGAGAGGAATTACCGGTAAATCGGCGATTAAAATATCCAGCCAGCTGCCTGAGCCTTAGTAATGAAAGCTCCAATTCCTTCCTCTTGGTTCCAGCTACCGCCACCACCAAGCCGATAACCAGGATAACAATCAGAACCGGGGTTACTGCCCAAATTGACCACTGGTATATACAACCGAGTACCGCCAGTGCCGTTATTAAAATGGGACACCAACCCCAGTTTAATATGATTCTTAATATATACATATCATTCCCCCTATCTGTAGCCAGTCAATGGTATCTCCAGACCACCCAGCATCTGCCCCAGCAGTGCCTTCTGCAGGTGCATTCTGTTTTCAGCCTGGTCAAAGACCACCGATTGCAGACTATCTAAAATGCCGTCAGCCACTTCCTCACCAGAATGAGCTGGCAAGGGGTGCATCAATATGGCATCCTCCTTAGCCAGAGACAGGAGCTCACTATTCACCTGGTAGCCAGCAAAAACCTGGCGTCGTTCCTCAGCTTCAGCCTCCTGCCCCATACTCGTCCACACATCAGTATAAACAACGTCAGCCCGACTAACGGCTAGGTGCGGCTCCTCAGTACATAATATTTCGGCACCACTACCAGTGGCATAGTCTTGAGCCAGAGCCAATATTCCCTGCTGAACCCTGCAGCCAGCCGGGGAAGCAATCCTGAAATTCATTCCCATAAGCGAAGCGGCTAGCAGAAGGCTGTGAGCCACATTGTTACCATCGCCAATAAAGGCTAAGGTTAAGCCATCTAGCTCCCCCTTCTTCTCATAAATGGTAAGCAGGTCAGCCAGCGCCTGACAGGGGTGTTCCAAATCAGACAGGGCGTTTATCACCGGCACGCTGGAATAGCTAGCCAGAATCTCCAGAGTTTGGTGAGAAAAGGTGCGGGCAACAATAGCATCTACATAGCGACTAAGCACCCGGGCTACATCTGAAACTGACTCACGCCTTCCCAGACCAACCTCAGCCGGAGATAGATGAATAGCGTGCCCCCCTAGCTGCCGCATAGCTACCTCAAAGCTAACCCGGGTCCGTAACGAGGGCTTCTCAAATATAAGGGCTAACACCTTCTCGCTAAGCGAAGAAAACCAGCCCCGGGCTTTCATATCTACCGCATCTGATATAAGTAAGTGAATATCCTCACCGCTCAGGTCAGATACCGAAAGTAAATCCTTTCCCTTCAAACTAACCTCCTAGGGTAAAAAGTTACCAGTTATGCCCTACAGTATATCACGAAACAATAACAATTCAATAGGGGGGCGGTGCCCCTCGCCAACCTCCCTCTTTGGGGGAGATGCCCTGCCTAACAGGTGTCTAAGAGGGGCGAAGCCCCTCTTTTTATTTATCTCCCCCTCTCCTTTGAAGGAGAGGGGGAACAAGGGGGTAAGGTAGATATAGCAATCCCAATTCTTTACTTTTAGAAAGAAAACCGCTTTAATAGGCACAGGTCAAAGGGGTGAGTAAATGGGCACGAAAAAAGAGGGTCTTGCTACGGAAATCGCTAAGAAAGAAGGGCTGACACCTGAAGAGAGGAAGGAAGAACTCGTAACAGCAGGACTCGACTTCCATAAAATACCAGAAATTCCTTGGCTTGTAGTTATATGGGTAATCTGGGGAATATTATGTTTGCTTCCCGTTATTGCGGAGATTTCGCACCTAGAAGCCTTAAGTTTTGCCCTTAACTTGTATGTAATAAAAATCCCGATGTGGGTGGTTTGGATAGCCGTTGCTCTGTTGGGTGCTCTCATGCTCTTCTTGCCCGTTTTGCGCTCTAGGATTTGGCGCTTTAGGACGAAAAAGGGCGGTTGCGATGATGACCATCACACGGTGGTGCTTATCAAGGAAGGTCTATATAAGATTGTTAGGCACCCAGAATATACATTCTATCTTTGGCTTTTCATATTATTGAGTATAGTCTTCAGCCCTCTATGGCATTTCACTGTTCTGACGGTAATTGCAGACATTTTAGTGATTATCAGTATTGAACTTCTAGCCAAGCAAGAGGAGGCTTTCAACATTAGGAAATGGGGGGACGAGTACAGGCAATATATGAAAGAAGTGCCGAGATTCAACTTCATCCTGAGCTTATGGAATTTGAGGAAAGGGAAGAAGTAACCAAGAAGGAACAATGACCAAGCTATTGGAATCCTTGGAGCTATGTGATGAGTGCGGGATTTGCTTGGATACCTGCCCCACCTATAAAGTAACCCGAAACGAAGAATTTTCACCTATAGGCAGGATTAAAGCAGCCACAAAGCTCTTTCAGGGCGCAGAGGTTACCCCCCAGATGGTAGAAAGTATCTACAACTGCCCTGAGTGCCACTTCTGCACCACCATCTGTCCCTACCAGATAGACGTCCCCGAAGTTGTTGCCCAGTGCCGAATAGAACTGGTAAACAAGGGCTTAGCCCCTCTGGAAAGGCAAAAGGCAATTATAGAGGGAATCCAAAGGCTGGGTAATTCGGTTAATGGAGACCCGTCCCGGAGGCTTGACTGGCTACCCGAGGAGTTCCCGGGCAAAGAGTCAAGCACCCTGTTCTATGCTGGTTGCCTAGCCTCTTATCTGGTCAAAGACGCCGCCACTTCAGCCTATCTCCTGTTAAAGAAGCTGGAAGTTGACTTTATGATTTTACCCGATGAGGGGTGCTGCGGGATTTATTATCACGAAGTAGGAAAAATTGACCTGGCTAGAGAAAAATTTGAGGAAAATGCAGCTAGATTTAAGAAATTAGGGATAAAAAGGGTCATTCTCATCTGTGCCGGCTGTTATCACTGCTTTAAGCGGCTCTATCCTCAAGTCCTGGGGAGTATAGATTTTGAAGTAACGCATATTATCCAGTTATTGCCCTCCCTGCTGAAGGAAAGGGGGATAAAACTGGAAGAGAAGGGAATGGAGGTAACCTACCACGACCCGTGCCGACTGGGAAGGGTTGAGGGGTTCTATGACCAGCCCAGGGAGGCTCTGAGGCTGTGCGGGGTAAAAGTAAATGAGATAGCCGAAAATAGACAGAACGCCCTGTGCTGTGGGGCGGGGGCAGCGGTGAGGTCGGTTTACCGCGACCTGTCCTTAAAGCTAGCCAGCCAAATATTAGACGAAGCCCCGGTAAGCCAAATAGTAACCCCCTGCCCCTTCTGTCAATTCAACTTCAGTTACACCGCTCACAAGACAGGCAGTGATAAAAAAATAGCTTATATTACCGAAACCATCCTCAAGGCTCTGCCCCCCGACTTGTAACCCTCACCCCAAATTAGAATAGAAGGAGGTTATCAATGACCGCTAAGGAAAAGTTTACCGTATCGGGAAGCCAGTTGGTTGATAAAGTCAAGCAACTCATCCACGAAGGTAACATCAGGAAGGTTCGTGTGCTCCATGAAGGAAAAACCGTATTTGAGATTCCACTGTCAATAGGTGCGCCAGCAGCGGCAATAGGAATTATGGCAGCTCCGGTTCTGGCTGCCTTGGGCGCCTTTGCTGCGCTGGTAACCGAATGCACTATTGAGGTTGAGAAAGTAGAAAAATCATAGCGGGAAGTATGGTTTCTGTCCCATTTTTCTATTAGCCATACTCCAAGAGAGGTGGCTTAGGCGGTGAAGGGAAGCTATGTCCTCATCATCAAAGTCCCTAGTGAGCAGGCAATTAAAATAGGTGGCCTGAACACTATGCACTTTCCTGCTGGCTATTATGCTTATGTCGGCTCAGCTATGGGCGGGCTTAAATCCAGATTAAGCCACCACCTCCGAGCAAGTAAAAAACCTCACTGGCACATTGATTATCTGTTACAGCAGTCGGCTATCAGCAGCATAATCCTCTGCGAGGCTAAAGAGAGAGCTGAGTGCACCATTGCTCAGGCTCTCAGCCACCAATTTGACTCTATTCCCGGCTTTGGCTGCAGCGATTGCCGATGTAAAAGTCACCTCTTTTTCTCCACCAAGGAGATGAAGACAACCATAATGAAAACTTTCAACCTGCTGAGCTTAGCCCCAAAATGGGTAATAAGGAAGGAGGGGTTAGTAAAATGATAGAAATTATTCTGGCAAGACACGGAGAAACTGAATGGAACGTGGCTGAGGTATTCAGGGGTAGAATTGACGTCGAGCTTAATGAAACCGGACTAAAACAGGCAGAATTGCTGGCTGAATACTTAAGCGATGTAAAGATAAATGCCATTTACTCCA
>DAOWJH010000082.1 GCA_030640495.1 Dehalococcoidia bacterium
AGATAAGCCTCGGCATCTACTTTAAGTTTTTGTAGAATCATAGCCGAGATTTCAGCTGGGCTATACTCCTTATTGCCCATCACTACCTTGGCATCACCGTTGGCTGCCTTGGTTAGCTTAAACGGCAGCAGCTTCCTATCATATTCCACTGTAGGTTCAGCAAACTTACGCCCTATCAGACGCTTGATGCTGAAGATGGTATTCTCGGAATTGGTGATAGCCTGGCGTTTGGCTACCTGCCCGGCCAAGCGCTCACCGCTCTTACTCACTGCTACTACTGATGGGGTAATGCGACCACCCTCGGCATTGGGGATGATTACTGGTTCTCCCGCCTCCATCACCGCCGCTGCGGAAAAAGTTGTGCCTAAATCAATACCTATGACCTTTGCCATAATTTATTCCTCCTTCTCTTCCTCTTCTCCATTGCCCACTACTACCATAGTTGGGCGAAGAACCCTATCATGTAACTTGTAGCCCTTTTGCAATTCCTCAACTACTATTCCCTCTTTACCCTTACCATGCATCGCCGCTTCATGGAGCTGGGGGTCAAACGGCTCACTCAGTGCCTTAATCTGGGATAGCCCCTGTGCCTCCAGGCTCGCCCACAGCTTGCGCTCAATAAGCCTGATACCATCTACCCAGCTAAGTTTGGCCAGGTGATGTGGGATAGAGGTGAAGGCTCGTTCCAAATCATCAAGAATGGATAAGAGGCTGAGCATAAGTATAGCGTTGGCGAACTTACCAATCTCCTCCTTTTCCTGTTTATTGCGCCGCTTGTAATTAATGAAGTCTGCCTGGGTTCTTTGCCAGTTAGCCAGATGGCTTTCTGACTTTGCCTTTTCCTCAGCCAGGGCCTGTTTTAATGCCTCTATATCCTCCTCGGTAACCTTTGCTGCTACTTCCCTGACTTGCCCCCTTTTTGACTTTTCTCTGGTCATTATTATCCACCTTACTCCCTTTAGTTTTTATTTAGTGATATTGAGATAAGTGAAGCCTCTCTTTAATTCCTCCTTATCATACTGTATTAATTGGTATTATCCGGGCTTGACCCGAGGGGCGTTTCCTTTCCATATAACTCAGCCACTAGTCCACTCAGCACTGAGGCTAGATAGTCTATAGTGGAGATGGCACGGGCATAGGGCATTCGGGTAGGTCCGACTACGCCTATAGTACCAACAGCCTCTTGGTGCAGGCCGTATCGGCTGATGACCACACTGTAATCGTGGATAACCTCTGCCCTATTCTCCTTACCGATAACTACCTTCACCCCGTGGCTGGGCAGCCTTGGAGGGACGATAATCCTCAGCAGGTTTCTATGGTCAACTAATTCCATTAAGGTTAGCATCCGGTGGCTATGGGCAAACTCTGGCTGGCTAAGTATAAAGTGCAAGCCATCAAGATAGGGTTCTTCATATTCCTGCTCATCTTCAGCCGCCATTATCTTTAGCAGGCAATCGTTTATCTGCTGTTCGGTAGGGGAGAGCTCCATGGTCTTAGCTAGAATCTGTGCCCTGGTCAGACCGGAATAAGCGGCATCTAGTTTGTTGGCAATAGCTGTTAGTTCCGGTTGAGATATAGCCTGGTCAAAGGTTATTAGCTGTTGTTTTACCCTGGCTCCACCAAGGATAAGGACAACCAGCACCAGCGAGTCTTGCAGGGGAAGCAGCTCCAGATGCTTGAATTGGCAGGCTGCTGGCTTGGGCTTAGTAACCACAGCCATATTTTGCACCAGCTGAGCTATAAGGGTTGCTGCTAGGTTTAGCCATTCTTCTAGGTCCCTCTCCACTTGATGGAAGAGGTGGCTTATCAAATGCTGCTCAGCTAGAGGGAGCTTAAACTCCCTTAGACTCTCCACATAGTAGCGGTAGCCTTTGTCTGAGGGTATACTTCCAGCTGAAGGGTGGGGGCGGGTAATATACCCCCCCTGCTCTAGGTGCGTCATCTCATTGCGAATGGTAGCCGAGCTTACCCCCAGCCCATAGCTATTGCTGATACCCTGTGACGGCACTGGTATCGCCTTGGTGATGTATTGTCCCACTATAGACTTGAGTATCGTCTCTGTTCTCGGAGATAACATATCTACCTCCCATTAGCAGTCTAAGCCTCAGACTGCTAATCACTATTTTAACTTACCACCTCCAGCCATTGCTTGTCAAGAGAAATTATGGGATTTTTTTAGTAACCTATCCCCCTTCCCTTATTAAGGGAAGGGGGAGTGTAGGTAAGAGAGGGGGATAAAGGGGGTGAGGTCAATAAACAATCTTTCATAATCTCATTATTGACTGGCAAACCTGTCTCTGCTATATTTAGCTAGGTAAAGGCGTTTATTAAATGGATATTAGCTGGCTAGGTCACTCCTGTTTTAAGATTAAGGGTAGCCACGCCACAGTTATTACCGACCCCTATTCACCGAGCTTGGGCTACTCATTGGGCAAGCCTACTGCCCGTATTGTAACGGTAAGCCATCAGCACCCGGGGCATTCCTATGTTCAGGGCGTTGGTGGTGAACCGAGGGTGATTACCGGACCCGGTGAGTATGAAATTAGCGGTATCCTGATTATAGGGATAGCTACCTTCCATGATGCTGAGAGGGGTGGGAAGCGGGGTAGAAACACCATCTACCTTATGGAGGTAGATGAGGTCTCGGTATGTCACCTGGGCGACCTGGGACATGTGCTCACTGCTGAGCAGGCAGAGGAGCTGGGTAATGTGGATATACTGCTGCTCCCGGTGGGTGGGGTGTCCACTATTAATGCCCCGGCGGCAGCTGAGGTAGTACGTCGGCTTGAACCCAAGGTGGTGATTCCTATGCACTATAAAACCCAGGCGCTGAGCTGGGAGTTAGAGCCAGTGGGAAGGTTCCTCAAGGAGATAGGGGTAAAGGAGGTCAACTCTCGCCCCAAGCTATCCTTTACCAGAACCAGCCTGCCTGCCACCACCCAAATCTTTTTACTTGACTATTGAAGTTATTTTTTACCCCTCTCGTCTTTCTAGACTCTTTCGTACCTAATAAATGCATAATTGGAAAGGGGAGTTTTAAATGGTTAAAGCGAAGGTAAGGGAAGAGTATCAAGGTTTGTCTCGGCAGGAGTTGCTGGATAAGGCGTATGAGCTGGGTGTGAGCTATCTGGAAAATTCAGGCAGTTGCTCTCAGTGTGTAGTAGCTGGAGTTCACGCCATTCTCGATTTTGAAGATTTGGTAGTTAAATTAGCCACTTCGCCAACCGGGGGACAGGCTTTACAGAGCTTAGGAACATGTGGGGTACTGGTAGGTGGGACGATGGTTCTTGATTATTTCTTTGGTCGCCCGGTGGAAAACCTTTCGGACAAGGAGGTTATCCAGGCTAATAAAGATATATTGAGCTCGGCTAATGGGGTAGCCATGTTACTCGCTGACAGGTTTGTCAAGGAGTATGGGACTTTTGTTTGTGCCCAGATGCAGCGGCAGTTTTTCGGGCGTGTTTATTATTTTGCTGACCCGGAAGACATGGAGAGATTTGGCAAGGCAGGAAACAGTAAGAAGTGCCAGGATGTTGTTGGCAAGGCGGCGCGCTGGATAGTGGAAATCCTGCTTGAGAAGGGTGCTATTAAACTATAGCTAGATGACCGGCCTTACTCGCCCTAGTTCTTTCTGCAAGGGGGAAGTGGCGCTTATATAGTCAGCTTTCTCAGGAGCTAGGGCTGTCTTATTCTCATCACCAGCACCACTATGATAACCAATAGCACTGTTACCGTGAAGCCCATGAATCCCATCAGGTATATTATCCAGTCGGGGGTAGTCTGCTGGGCTTCGGGGATAGTCTGTTGGGTTGGTGGTGGAGATGATGGTGACGAAGGTAGTGGTGATGATGGCTCTGGGTTTGGGTCTGGCTCTGGCTCTGGCTGTGACTCAGTAGTGAAGGCGCTAGCCGCACTCCAGTCACTGCAGGTATCGGAGCTGGTAGCCCTGACCTTCCAGTAGTAGGTGGTATCATAGTCCAGACTTATATCGCACTGCCAGGCGGTGCTGGGTAGGGCATAGTCACCAACCTTTATGATTACGGGGTTAGTAAAAGAAATATCGGTGGATACCAGTAGCTCGTAGCAGTGTGCCCCGGCTATAAGGCTCCACTGAAATATGGGCTTTAGCGACATCCCGGTGACACCAGCTTCAGGGCTTGTAAGTTTGGGAACAATAGCCTCAGCGCCCAGAGTGGTGGTGAACGACCGCTTGGCTGACCACGGGCTAAGCACTGGCTCGGTGGCTCTTACCCGCCAGTAGTATGTGGTCGCTGGCTCAAGTGCTGGCAGCCGGGCTGAGCTTGCTTCAGCATCATCCTCAAAGGAAACAGTGGAGAAGTCAGTATCATAATCAAGCTGCCACTCATAGCTAGTGGCACCGCTCAGCGCCTTCCAGTCAAGTCTAATATCCCTGATGGTGTCACTAGTAATAACGCCTACGCCTGATGCTTTGTTGAGTGGTGAAGTCAGGGTAGGCGGCTGGGTTAGGCTATCGGTAAGGGTCATTAGCCTATTATTAGTGGTATCAATTGACCATAGTTGATTTCCATATTGCCATAGCTTAGTTAGGGTAGCACTATCATCAAGCCCGCGGGTAACTGTCTCAAATGTCGGCCCCAATGAATATGTTGGATTGAGACAGCGCTCAATACCACCATCAGCCTTGAAGTTGGTGGCATATAGTGTGCCATCAGCCGATACTACCAGTTGCTTGAACATACCTCCAGCCGGGCTATCTATGCCCTCCCAGTCAGTACTGGCGCCGATAATGAAACGGTGGATGCCCGTATCTGCGGTGTCGCTGGCGGCATAGATGGTGCTATTGCTGCTGAATTTGGGGTCGAAGGCAACGGTTATGGCGCCGTTAAGGGGTGGTAGGGTGGCATCCACTGGCAGTGGCTCAAATGAGTCGCCATTATCCTCAGACCAATAGACCCAGCCGTCTTTATTACCTACCACCATCGTCTCATCTTCATCATAGTCAGGTGACAGGGCGATGGAGCTTAATATTTGGCTACCAACCACTGCCGGGGTAGAATAGTTTAAACCGCTGTTGGTAGTGCCGTAGATGAGACCGAGGTGATTAACACTATCATAGCTACTGATAAATAGCGTGGTATCGTTAACCACTGCCCAGGTGTCGATAGCGGATGGGGCACTTCGGCGTTTGAAGCTTTGACCGTTATCGGTTGATTTCCATATTGCCGGGTTGCCATTACTAACCCCGGCTAAGAACACTACCTCATCTCTGTTGCCGTATTGGGGGGGAAGCTTAACCAGATTGAGACTGTCTATATTAGGCAGGCTGCTGGTAAACACCCTTTCCCACCTTGTGCCGCCACTCAGACTCCGCCACAGGCTATACTCTGCACCCCAGGTGAGCATAAACAGGGTGTCATCCTGACTATAGTTAGGGGATAGTGCCAGGTCAACAATGCTGTTAAGGTTGGCATCAATTAAGCTCACCTGGTTCCAGATAACACCGCTATCCGCAGTGTAAGAGAAAGCGCTGTCGGTGCCGCTGGTAACAGCGTAGGCTCTGCCGCTTTCGGCAAAGTCATCAGCCGTTACTACATAGGTTGGACCATCACCCGATGGAGCCTTGTCAGATGTATCCCAGCTGTCGCCGTCGTCGGTGCTGTAGTAGACCTCATTGCTATCCTGGGCACCAGCCATTAATCGGGCGTTACCTGTCAGGTCAAGGCTGCTTATATCAGCGTTAACATCGTCAAGGCGGTAGGCAGTGTTTGGGTTCACCCGATAGACACCACCATTGACAGCATCACCGCTAACGCCGACAAAAAACTCATCGTCATAATCGGCGGGGAAGCAGATGTCAGAGGCACCAGCAATGTCAAAGCTGTTACCATTTAAGTCAGTTAGCTCAGCGACCTCAGGCCAGTTACCAACAATGCCATAGTTGTTGATAACCCGGGTATGAACTTCATCAGTAACCACAGCTATTATCTGGAAGTCGCTGGCGAACTCGGGCGAGTCGGCTATGGAGTAAACATCGTAGTTACCTACCTCTAAGTCAGCCCACTTAGCCCCGAAATCTGCTTCAGCTATATAATAAACACCACCAAAGTCGCCGTCATCGGCGTCAGCAGTGCCTATGAATAGATAGAGGTCGTCATCCATATAGCCAGCATTGAGGCAGGTTATTGATTCATTGGTATCAAGGGGGGGCAGAGTGGTATCGGCTACTGTATCAAAACTGTCACCGGCATCATCAGACTGATAAACATGGCTGCCATCGGTTACATAGATAATGTCGGCATCAATGCTGGAGCCGACTATATCGGCTATGGCTCCGCCATCGTAGTCAGTTTTTACCCAGCTGTGCCCGTCATCACTGGACTTGAACAGCACATTATCACCACTGACCTTG